>DKQD01000012.1 GCA_002474345.1 Bacteriovoracaceae bacterium UBA7317 | reverse complement strand
ATAAAAAACAAAAATGAAAAGGAAGCTGTTTTTTCAAGTATGATAGAGGGCGTCCTCACAGTCGACCTAAGCGGACGTATCATCGATTTAAATAATGCGACCAGAAAGCTTTTTAACCTTAAAAGTGATTTTAAATATAAAGGCCACCCCCTTGAACTTATCATTCAAAATGAACCTATTCAGAAAATTACGGCCCAGCTTTTAAAAAAAGATGAACCTATTGATACAGAAATAGATCTTGAAGGACAAACGATCATTAGACTTCAAGGAGCTCCACTAAAGTCCATGGACGAAAAGATTGGTGCCCTTTTAGTTCTCAATGATGTCACCCGTCTGAGGAAACTAGAAAGACACAGAAAGGATTTTGTAGGCAATGTTTCCCATGAACTTAGAACACCCTTAACCGCAATTTTAGGTTTTGTAGAAACTCTAACTGAAGGCAAAGTGGACGATATTGAAACACAGAACCGCTTCATTTCTATTATTCAAAAGCAAGCCAATCGTCTTTACGCTATTATTGAGGATCTTCTCGACCTTTCAAGAATAGAAAAAGAAGCTGAAGGTGAGGGTCATCGAATTGAGATGAATGACCAAGCTGTCAAAAATATGATTGAGTTGGCCCTTCTAAGTTGCGAGCCTAAAGCTAAGAAAAAAAGTATTAGTCTTCACGTTGATTGTCCAGATTCACTAGAAGGAAAGTTTAATTCTCTTCTCATGGTAAGAGCGCTATCAAATCTTATCGATAATGCTATTAAATACGGCCCGGAACATTCCCAAGTAAAAGTCTCAGCTTTTAAAGAAGACGAAAAAGTCATTTTCTCAGTAAAAGACCTTGGCCCAGGAATTGATGAAAAACATCACGAAAGACTTTTCGAAAGATTTTATTCCGTAGATAAAGCCCGCAGTAAGGAACTAGGAGGGTCAGGAATTGGCCTTGCCATCGTAAAACACATAGCACTCGCTCACGGAGGTCAAGTAAAAGTCGAAAGTAGTCCAGGAATGGGGTCAACTTTTTCACTCCATTTGGGGCAATCCTAAAATAAACTTCTGACAAAAATAATTTTCTAAACTTTTGACGGACATTCTTATCCTAGGTAAATATAATTTTTTCTTTCATAAAATCTTTTTTGAGACGATAATATGGAATAAAATGAATGAGTTACGAATAATTTTTCAACTCTCATATGCAAAAGGAGCCCTTGATGAAAAAGCTAAATCCATTCTCTCTCCCCCTCTTGCTTGTTATGTGTCTAGCCCTTTTTGGTTGTGAAACTGGACAAGTAAACAAAGAAACTAAATCTGAAACTACAGCTTCGACTGAAGAAGCATCTGAAAATCAATCAGGCCTTCAAGCAGGCTTCGATTCAGATGGAGGAAAAGCTTGTGATGGCGATAATGGCTGTTTAAGAACTGTTAACTTTGCTTTTGATTCATCTGCTCTAGATCAAAAAGCAAAAGATATTCTCGATGATAATGCTAACTTTCTAAAAGTTGCTAACAACGGACAAGTTAAGGTTCAAATTGAAGGACATTGCGACGAAAGAGGAAGCATACAGTACAATATAGCTCTCGGAGAAAGAAGAGCAAAGTCTGTTAAAAATTATCTTGTTGCCTTAGGTGTTAATGCAAGTAACTTAAGCGTAATATCTTATGGTAAAGAAAGAGAGCTTGCTACAGGCCATAATGAAGCATCATGGAGCAAAAATAGAAGGGCAAATTTCGTAATAGAATAACGAAACCTAGCTGTAACCCTTCACGTGATGAAACGGATATATATATTAGTCCTTTTGCTTTTAGTGGCGTCCTGTGGTCTGACCACAGTACGCCCTAAACTTGAAATGAGTCTCTCAGCAGCAGCCTTTATCGCAGCAAGAAACTCCAAAGCCCAAGAACTTGCTCCTAACTTGTACCGAAAGGCTGAATATTACTACCTAAAAGCAAAATCATACTATAGAAGGAAATTTTTTAACAAGGCCAAAAAGTTTTTTATTGCTTCAAGAAAATTCTCTGAAAGGGCCGAGTACCTCGCTAAAAGAAAAGAAACGCTAAAAAATCTTTGAATACAATCCTTAAAGTTTTTCAAAAAAAAGACAAGTGATTAAAACTATATGTTAATATAATAATTTCTAGTAGAAACCACTCATACCATTATCCATAATCTGATGCATGGAAAACTTAATGAAAAACCACTTAAACATAATCCTTTTGATAATCACCACCCTTTTCTTCTCTTGTAAGACCCAGGAACAAATAAGACGATCCCAGATGGTCGATAATATGGCCCTTCAAATGGTCCAAAATCAAAAGCTTTCGGCTGACACAACGGTCCGCATACAAAACTTAGAGCAAAAAATACAGGAAGTAACAGGAAGCTTCGAAGAAAAGAACCATAATAAAGACCTCATTATAAAAAAGGATATCGATGAAATAAAAAAGAAAATCGCTATCTTTCAAGAACTCGATCAAAACAATCAATCTCAAATTGATAACCTTTCAAACGACCTAGAAATTATAAAAATTAAATTAGAAGAAAATAAAAAGTTTATGGCCAAGGTTCTTGAAACCTTAGATAAACTGTCTAAAACTCCGGCACCAAAAAAAGTAAGTCCCTACTCCAAAGCAATTAAGCTATACCGTTCAGGACGCTATAAAAAAGCCAGACCTGTTTTAGAAGGACTTCTAAAAAACAGAAGAATTAGAGGGAATAAAAAAGCAAGGGTCTATCATAACCTTGGAATGATTGCTTACATGGACAAAAGGTATCAAGAAGCTACGATTCTTTTTAGCAAGCTTTTTACCAAATACCCTAAGGCCCCTTATATCCCAAATGGAATGCTCTTCTTGGGGAAATCCTTCCTAAAATTAAAGCAAAAAGAGAATGCTAAAGGAATCTTCCAAGAACTTATTAAAAGATACCCAAAACATAGAAGGGCAAAACAGGCGAAAGGATACCTTTAAAACTTTCCTTTTAAGCTTTTTTAACTTCTTTTTTTCAATTCCCTCTCCACAGATTGATATTTTATGCTAGGATTTGCCCCAAAAGGAGCGAACATTGCAAAGCAGTATAAAAAAACAGCTTGTTCTCGGAATTGAAACTAGTTGTGACGATACATCCATATGCCTTTTAAAGGGGACTCCAGGACACGGACATGAAGCTCCCGAAGTCTTGGCACACCTTTCATTTTCCCAAGAAAAAATATTGAAAAAATGGGGGGGGGTTGTCCCTGAAATAGCTTCCAGAAACCATCTTGAGAAGCTCACTCCTCTCATTGAGGAAGCTTTTGATAGAACGGGTCTGAAGCCCAATGAAATTGACCTCATTGGAGTAACAACTCATCCAGGCCTTCTAGGACCACTTTTAACAGGTCTAAATGCGGCGAAGTCATACTCTCTCGTACTTGAAAAACCTATTTTACCAGTAAACCACGTTTACGCTCACCTTGAGGCCATCCACCTCACAGCTAATGTGGAAATAAATTACCCCTACTTTGGTCTTATAGTAAGTGGAGGGCACAGCCTTTACCTCCTCGTTCACTCTTCTTCTGAGTTCGAAATCCTTGGAACAACGAGAGATGATGCGGCAGGAGAAGCCTTTGATAAGGGTGGCAAACTAATTGGCCTTGGCTATCCGGCCGGCAGAATTATTGACGACCTTGCCAAAAAAGGAAACCCTGAAGCTTTTGAGTTTCCCATCGGCCTTAAAGGCTCCAAAGACTCATCATTGTCCTTCTCAGGCGTAAAAACAGCTATGCGTCAATTCTTAGAAAAAAACCCTCACCATAAGGTACAGGATGGAGTCCTTCCAGAAGAAGGAACAGAGGCCTTCAAAAACCTGGCCGATCTTTGTGCGTCATACCAAGAATGTATTGTCAAAGCTCTAGCATTGAAAGCAGGCTTTGCTATGAAAAAAGCATTGGAGTTATCTAAAAAAGATAAGCTCTCTTTTGTTGTTGGTGGAGGAGTCGCATGTAATTCAAGACTAAGGACTGTCCTAAAAGAAAAATTTGAAGAGACTTACTTTGTTGAACCTAAGTTTTGTACAGATAATGGTGCAATGATTGCTAACTTTGCCCTTAGAAACTCGAATGATGCTACAAGTTTCCCAGAATGCCTTTCTCTAGACGCTAAAAGTAGCTTTATCCAAAAAACTAAAATCGTTAGGAAGCCGCGTTCATGAACCATAAATATCCTTGGGCAAACAAAGACCTTGGCCAACACTTCCTCATAAATGAAAGTGTTATAGAGCAAATTTGCAATAATTTTTTTAACGAGGCAGAAGGAATTCTAGAAATTGGTCCTGGTCCTGGTATTCTAACAGAGTACCTTTCAAAGACCACAACCCCCTATTTAGTTGTAGAAAAAGATCAAAGGTTTAGGCCATATTTAGAAAAATTTATTAAACCTGAGCAAATTGTCATGAAAGATGCTCTGGAAGTTAACCTCCAAGATCTTCTTGAGGAAAATCACTTCCCAAAAAACAACCTCTGGGTTGTCTCTAACCTCCCTTATAATATAAGTGTCCCTTTAACACTTAAGTT
The DNA here is from genome assembly GCA_002474345.1 of Bacteriovoracaceae bacterium UBA7317. Classification (GTDB taxonomy): domain Bacteria; phylum Bdellovibrionota; class Bacteriovoracia; order Bacteriovoracales; family Bacteriovoracaceae; genus UBA7317. Next base: position 18,049 of record DKQD01000012.1, on the reverse strand, counting down.
TCTTTCAACTCCTTCCTTAGAGAAAATGACTCTCATGATGCAAAAAGAAGTTGCTGAAAGGATATTTCCTGAAGGTAAAAAGGCACTTAAATCCATGAATTCCTTAATGGCCCTTTGCCAAACTTTCTTCTCAATAGAAAAGCTATGCCCAGTTCCTCCCGGAGCCTTCCTCCCTCCGCCAAAGGTAAACTCCACGGTTTTAAGTTTTGTTAGAAAAAAAGCCCCCGCTTTCTCTCTTTCAGATATTCCAAAGCTGGAAGCTTTTTTCCAAAAACTCTTTTTACAAAAAAGAAAACAATTGGGAAAAGTGCTCAAAATAAGTTTCGATGCAAATAAAGTCGAAAAAATACTTCAAGAACAGAATATTGATCCTCAAAGAAGATCAGAGACTTTGACCCTTGACGAAGTTCACGAGCTTTTTAAAAAGCTCCCTTAAAACGCATCGCATATTTCTTTTCTTTTTTCCTTTTCTTTGACTCAATGTTATAGATTGGGTTCTAAAGACCTAACTTGGAACTAGTGAAACTTAAATTTTGGTCTGCGAGAACAAAAATGGGTATTAAAATAATAGCAAAAAATAAGAGAGCAGCTTATGATTACTTTCTTGAAGAAAAGTATGAAGCCGGCCTTGTTTTGGTTGGAACTGAAGTTAAAAGCTTAAGAGAAGGAAAAGTCTCTCTTGGAGAAGCCCACATTGCTGTCGATAGGTTTGGTGAAATGTGGATTCACAATATGACTATACCCCACTTTGAATTTGGAAATATTCACAACCACCAAGAGAACAGAAAAAGGAAATTATTACTTCACAGAAAGGAAATTACCAAAGTTCTCCACGTACAAAAGACAAAATCTTTAACGATTATCCCTACAATTATTTATTTCAAAAAATCTCGAATTAAACTAGAGTTCGCCCTGGCAAGAGGAAAGAAAAAATATGACAAACGCCAGGTGGAAGCAAAAAAAGATGCTGATAAGAAAATTAGAAAGGCGATATTTGATGATTAAAAGCTAACTTATTAACTTCCAGATGACTCCAGCATAAACGAGCAGAAAAGCTCCTCCGCTAAAGCGGAAAAAATTCTTTTTCAAAAAGGCCAAAAAGAGGATAAATAATGACGCGCCTAAAAGAACGGCTATCTCAAAGTTAAAGCTCCTGCCAAAGGTCATTGTGTAGCCCCCCAAACTAGCTAGAACGAAGGCAACATTAAAGATATTCGAACCAATAATATTTCCAGTGATCAAATCTGCATCTTTCTTTTTCCAACAAGCAATCAAAGCCGTTATAAGCTCTGGCAACGAAGTCCCAAAGGCAACAAAAATAGCGGAAATAACATATTCTTTAACCCCTAAAAGACGTCCTAACTTTGAACCTGAAAATACCAATAATTCTCCACCCCCATAAAGAAAAGCGAAGCCCAAAATCAATTTAACAACAACCATAAAAGGTAGCTTACCCCGGTCAGGATCAGCTTCCTCTGAAATTTTATCTTTTTTCATTTTTCTATAAGTTTTACCCATATAAACAAAGAAAAAAGCCGCTAAAAGGGAAGCAGAAAATGGAGAAAAGGCATCTCTCGTCAAAACAAAAATGAGGAGTAATGTCAAAATCAAATGCCATATGGCCTGCTCCTTCATCTCAGGCTTTGACAAATGAAGCTCAGTTAAAAGCCCAGAAACACCCATAATCAAGAAGAGGTTAGCAATATTAGAACCTACAATATTACCCAAAGCAATTTGAGGGTGACCGCCCCAGCAAGAGATTTGGGAGACAAAAAACTCAGGAAGAGAAGTTCCAAAGCCAACAATCACAAGACCAATCACTAAAGGGGAAAGGCCAAAGTACTTACCAACTTTCTCAGCGCCACTAAGCGCAAATTCTGCCCCGAAATAAAGTACAACAAGGGATAAGATTAAAAGTAGAGACTGAACTAAAACCATAGAATTAACTTCAATCATGAATTCCTCTTTTAAGAGTAAGAATTTTTAAGTCATAATAGATTGTACTTAGCACGATAGCATTCAAAGGACCAAGATGAAACATTTCCAAAAAATCGGTCTCAAAACTTACAAACTTCTCTCTATTCTTTTTTGTGCGTTAGGAGATATTGTTGTCCTATGTTACCTGTGGCAAAGATTTTCAGATTTTGAAAGAATAAAGCCTCTTGTTTTGCTTAACCTCAAACTTTATGACTTATCAGAAAAGGATCTGCCTCAAAGTTTTTTTAAGGAGATTCATCAAGTGATGATGAACACCCTAGTTGTAACCTGTATTTTAATTGTTCTGTTTCATATCGTTATTTATATTTTCTTTTATAGAGAAAAAAAGTCTGCCTGGCTTTACGTAAAAATTCTCTCGTTATTAGGTGCCATGGGTTCTCCACTTTTAGGCCTGCCGCACATTCAACAACCCACTTCTCTCGGATTCTTTATTTTATTACTATCTTTTCTCTACCTCTGGGTTTTTCTAGGATTTTTATCTTTAGGAGAAAAAAGAGGTACCACAAACTGACTTTTTTCCGAGTAAGCCCAAGAAGGAAGAGGTATAGTTTTTTCCATTTGGATCCTTTGACCAATAATGGCCAAAATAAAGGAATTAAAGGCACGAGGAAAATGAAGAAGTGCTTCTAAATCAGACTCGTAGATAAATACATTTAACTTCTTTTCTATTTTTTTGATAACTTTGTACCTATAGTCTGCGCCTTCTTTAAAATCACCAAGCCCTAGAACCTCTCTTTTTGTAAGGACTTTGGCCTTTAATAATTCAAGGAGGGCCAGTTGAACATTACCTTCAAAAAGTAAAAGTTCTTTTGGGAAATGCCTCTTCAAATAATTGAACCTAGAAAGGATCATTAGAGAAGCTGTTCCGAATGAATCAAAAGAAGTATTGAAAATTTCTAATTGTTGGTCATAGTACTGAGTCCAAACCCAAAAATCTAAAGGTCTATTCCAATATGGTAAGATCCCTTTTTTTATTCTCCTTTTAAAAGCTCTTGATAAGATATGCTCATCTGCTTTGAAATTGAGGATGTTTTTTGAAGGGTCGACTGATTCAGCTTCATTGCGAGCGGCCTCATAACGTTTTGGATTTTTCTCCTTCATTTCCTGATCTTTGAGGATGAGAGAATTCATTTTTATTCGAGTTTTATTAATTCCCTCAACTGGACAACGGGACAGGCCTGGACATTCAAGGTTACAACCATAGCAAGGGGGTAAAGTTAAAGGAAAATCGAGGACAAGCTTTTTCAAAGAAAAGTCCTTAACCCATTTTCTTATAATATCATCCTCATCTTCTTGGTGTTCTTTGACCTGAAGAAGTGAATTAAGAAACCACCTTTCCTTTTTAGGAAAATATTCTAAAAGGCAGAAAAAAAAGTTGTCTTTTCTTCCTCCTTTCATGCTCATTCCAGCAATATTCTTTTTTTCCATTAATTAAAGCCCTTATTAACGAAATCAATCTTACTGAATGGGGTCCAAAACTTTAAGAGGCAAAACCTTCATTTTAGTTTCTGCCTGAATTTTATTTTGAATAAAAGGCTTATCATCTGGGTTGTGGATTAAGAGGAAACATCCACCTCCTCCTGCTCCACAAATTTTCATGCCAAGATGAGGCAACTCTTTTTTCAATTCATTAAATAAAGACCTCATAGAAGGTGTCACAATATCTGGAAAAAGCTTTTCTCTCACCTCTCCCTCTTTGGCAATCAGGTCAAATAAATTGTTAAAGTTTCTCAACTTCAAATTTTCGTAGGCCATAAAACTTAACTGAGAAATTTCTTCCAACCCCTCTCTTATTTTAGGATCTTTATCAAAAAATCTTTTTATGACTTCCCAATTATTAAGACCAGAGAATCGTGACTCTTCACTACTAATCAAAGACAGCCTTCCTTCTAAGGCTTGCACCAATTCTTTAGAAAAAAGTTGCTCAACTTTAATTCCATCCATTTTAGGAATAAGGGCCAAAACGCCTCCGTAAAGGGCTGGATAATAATCTTGGTAACCCGTTGGTCCACAGTCCAAACTCTTGGCCTCAATATTGCCGACAATCTCAATTACTTTTTCCTCAGCAATACTTTGCCCTAAATAAGCTGAGACAGCCTTATAGAAGGTTACTCCCATTGCAGAAGATCCTCCAAGTCCAGCACCGGGAGGAGATCCTGAAGATAGGTGAATTGAAATCCCTTTTGAAACTTTTAAATAAAAAAGAATCCGAACTAAGAAAGTAAGAGGTCCAAAGTAGTTTTTATCAATATTTTCCTGGGTGAAGTCGTGTGAATGGAAAAACTTTGTCGAATTGTAATCCTTTGAATGGATTTCAACCCCATCAGCTCTAGACTCTAAAGGCAAAATCTCAACTTTTGCTTTTAAAGAAGTTGCAAGGTTTAAAGTCAGGGCCTTTTTCAAAATAAGATTTATGGGCGCTATATCAAGAGTCCCACCTAAAAGGTCTACTCTCACACTACCTTCGACAGAGATCAAAGCTTTCTCCTTATTTAGGTTCTAAACCGCATATTTGATTTCAAAAGCTATTGTCATGCCTAAGCAAGACTACGTCTAGGGCCTGCACATTGAATGGAGAAAGTCATTCAATCAAGGCAAATCCAGCCCCCTGCATAGACGATCTATCTATCGAATTATTTTTTAACTTGACCTATTTAATGAAAAAAAAGAAGGATCTTTTTTTTAATTTGCTTCAGGATTATAAACCCCAATATAAGGAAGCTCCCTATATTTTCCACCAAGATCTAAACCATAGCCAATAACAAATTTATCTTCAATTTCAAAAGCTAAGTAATCAATGTCGATATGGTGCTCTCTCCTGGCCGGTTTACTAAGAAGACTAGCAATCCTTACAGATTTCGGGTTTCTTTTTTCTATCATTGCAAGAATTTTCTTAAAGGTATGCCCTGTATCAACAATATCCTCAATAAACAGAACATGCTTTCCTTCAATATCAGTTTTTATATCGAGAAGGATTTTAACGTCTCCAGAAGTTGTCGTTCCCTCGCCATAAGAAGCCGCCGCCATAAACTCGGTAATAACTGGGAATTTGAGAACCCTCACTAGGTCAGCGCAGAACATAAAGGATCCATTAAGAACGCCAACAACAATAACTTCTTCACCCTTATAATCCCTTGAAATCTCCTCTCCAAGCTCTTTAATTCTCTTTTGAATTTGATCCTCAGAAATAAAAACATCGATTGACATACGCAGACTCCCCTAAGATTACGAAGCTAAAATTTGAACCCAGAAACACCCATTACAGTAACGAAGACTGGTATATAACTATTTTCGAAAAGTTTGGCACGAGAAAAGTAAAAAAAAGACCTAAGATGAGCTAATTTGGGGAATTTTTTCAGCCTGCTGCCCATATACATTAGACTCTAGAAGCATCTCTTCTTCATCACAATAGTCAAAGTGAGTTCTGCACCGAGCTTCATAAATATCTGCATGACCTACAACAACCTGCCCCTTCTTCGAAGAGTCTATTCTAACGCTCTTGGTCGCAGGGGCTCCACAAACTGTACAAACTGCCTGAACCTTATCCACAGAATCAGAAATGGCCAAAAGATCTGGTATTGAACCAAAAGGTCTACCATTAGAGTCCTGGTCTAAGCCAGCACAGATAACCCGGCATCCTCTTCGGGCCAACTTAGATACGACCTTTATAATCATCTCATCAAAGAACTGGATCTCATCAATAGCAACAACTCTAGTCGAGTCATAAACCTTGTTAAGAATTTCCAGAGAACTTCTTACAGGAACGGCTTCAACAGATTGTGAAGAGTGGCTTACAACATCTGATTCATGAAACCTATCATCAATTGAAGGTTTGAAAATTTGCACTTTCTGTCTGGCAATCTGAGCACGCCTGACCCTACGAATCAGTTCCTCTGTTTTACCAGAAAACATTGGACCACAAACGACTTCGATGCTTCCCGCAAAAAACGGATTTCCAAAAGAGATTCCAGACACTTTTCATCACCTCCAAAACCATTAAAAAATTAATGTGAATTATTCCAATCCTTGTGGAGTTTGTCCATCAAAGCTGCAGAGAGCTTTTTTATTTTTCTATTATTTTCAATAACTTACATAACTTCATATCCGTTATGTTAAAAAGATTGGATAAAGGCCACAAAAAGGGAAGTAAAAAAAATGATGGAGGCGAAGAATAAAATCAAGGGAGATAATATGACGAGGAAACTTTGAAGATTTCCAAGCTTCATATTTTCTTTAAGCCCAACAAAAATATAAAAAATAAAGGTTAGTTTTTGAATAAATTCACCCATTATGGGTATGGCCAAAAAAGCATAGGTACTTAAAGAAGTCGTCATTATATCATTGGCAACTTCAGAAGATTCTTCTTCTTTATCGTAAAGAATTCCAAAAAATATTATCAAATAGCTCCAAACCTTCACATAAACTAAGGTAAGAAGAGGGAAAATTACGACAATCCCAATTTCATAAATGAGAATGTACTTTTTGCCTGAAAAGCCTACACCTGACCCCCAGCCAAGGTGCTCCATTAAATTTTTTCCAAGCCACAATCCTAGATATGAATATAGGGCCTGAAGAATAACAAACCCCCAGGAGATGCTCAAAGATTCAAAAAAGCTTAGACGAAACATTTCGCCTAAAGCTTTAGGATCGGTCTCTCCATCATTTGCTATCCTGAGCTTTTGGCCATAGCTTGGTTGATTTTTAACTTTATTTCTAACTTCCCTCAAATACTTATGAAATTTAATGGGGTGAAGCAGGGCCTGAAAATAGTTATAAAATATAACTCTCATGATTAAACAACTACCTTTGACTTAAAATAAGCCTTTCCATCTTACTTTGAGGAAGGCTCTTTCCATTAATCCAATAATGATAAGAGACACCCGTTTTATCATTAAAAAAAACTAATTCTTCTTTAGTTTTAAAAACCTTAAAAGAGAATTGATCCCTCTTGAACTCAAATGATGCTCCAACCTTTATAGGCTTTTTTTTAGAAACCTTATAAGGTCTTCTTTTTAAAAGTGAGATGATTGCCTTTTCAGATTTTTTTTCTGGATTTTGCTTGGCCAGGCTTTCTCTAGACATTCCTTTGTTCAAAGCACTATTACTCTTTTTCAAATCGGTTTTTCTTAGAGGGTAAAGAGACCAAAAATCTTGAACAGAAACAACAAAAGGCAATAAACTCTTTTGATTAACTTTGTATAATAAAGAGTCCTCTGGTTTTAAAATAAAAAAACTTTTCTCTTTTCCATACTTACCAAAAAGTTCTAACTTAAAATCTTCCTTACCCATCGAGGAAAAAATCATTGTCACTAGTTTTTTTGAAAGCTTTTTCCGTTCCCAGTTTTCAACAATAGATGTGCCCTTTAACTCCATTAAGTCTTTTTTAAAAATATTGAATTTAGCTTTTGAATAAGACAATCCTTCATAATGAGCAGGGAAGGTGGTATGCTTGCTAAAATCTAGAGAAAACTTTTCTCCTCCAATGCCTTCAAATTTTATCGAATGAACTTTTGAAAAAGGTCCCATTATTTTTTTATCAATAAAATATCCTCTATTAAGTTTCAAAATATTTGAGAGGCGGTCATAACGTTTGGAAGAATTCTCGTAATTTTCCTTTTGATACAACGCTTTAAAATCTGAAACGTCTTTAGCAATTCCAAAAACGGTCTTCTTCCCAGATTTAACCTTAAAGTAAAAAGATTGAGAGTAAGTTAATTTTTCTCCCAAAGTAAAAATCATTTCACTATTTTTAAATTTAAAAGTAATTTGTTGCTCTTGAGTTGAAAAAAAAAGCTTCTTACTTTTATTAAAGCTTTTTTCTTCCATTGGGAGTATCTTTTCAACCCTTAAACCCGAAAGGATATTTAAGACTTTTAAGACTTTTTCCTGAGAAATAGGGATATTTTTTTTTGTTTTAAATTTTCCATCAGCATCCTTAAAAAAGTTAGTGCCATTCAAATTAAAGCCTAAGAAAGGCCCATAAACTTTCTCATTAAATAGAATTTCGCGGCGGTCTTTTTCCGCAAACCTTTCCCTTTCTTTCAGCTCCTGAAAAAAATATGTGAATGTCAAAAGACAAGTTAGAATCAAAAAGTAAATTGCATTCGTTTTCACGATCTAACACTTCTCCTGTAAATAAATAATGCTATAGAAAACATCATAAGAGGAACAAAAAGGACTGAAAAATAAAAAATAACTCCTAATTGAGGAGAACTTATAAAAACAGGCGCATCTTTAATTTTAGGGACTGTAAAACTAAGAATTTTTTCTCCTTGATGAAGCCACGAAACTCCTCTTAAGAAAAAAGCAAAGTTTTGACCAAAGTTTGCGTACCCATTAACAACAAATGATGTGTTTCCAAACGCATATATTTTTGTTTTCTTTTTTAATTCCTCACTTTCCCATGCACCTACAACACTAATAGGACCTGGCTTGTCGACCCCTGAGTTAAAAGTAACTCGACCAGAGTTGACCTCTTGTTTTGTTTTTTCAGCCCAGCTCGCGGGAATATTTGTAGTTTTAACAGGGAATAGATACTTCCCACCATTGTCTTTCCCCTTCTCGACTGAGGAAACAAGAGGGAAAAAAAGAGGTCCTTTAAAATTTTTTGTGAGTGGATCATTTTTAGGGAAATTCTTAATCAAAGGAATAGAACCCTTTGACCCAGCATAATTGTTTAAACTATCCACAACTAGGTCATTATTTACCTTTAATCCCCACTCATTAATGAGGTTCCTCAGACTTTGCAATTTATCGACCTTTCCAAAATCAGGGTCCATTCCAATAAGAAGCTTACCCCCTCTTTTCAAAAATAAGTCTATCGTCTTAAGCTCATTTTCATGGAATCCTTCACGTGGTCCCCAGATAATGAGGGAGTCTACTTTTTCAGGTATTTCTTCCAAGCTCGCTAAATGAATAGGTCTCACCTGGAAAAGAGACTTCTCTAAAAGCTTTATTAAATGACTAACTCCATCTTTTCCTCTTTCAAATGGATCTGCTTCTTGATGTCCCATACTATAATAAATAAGAGGGTCTTTTTTTCTCATCACAGTAACAAGAGCGTTAGTGACGGATGCTTCACTTGAAGAAAAAATTCTTTTCTCTCTAAAACCATTTTTAAATAAAATCATAGGAACTTTCTTAACATGAAACTTTTTTAAAAGATCTGGTCTCAACTCAGCATCAATATGAGAAATTTTAAACCCTGATTTTTCTAATTTGTAGAGATTAAAAAGAGCTTCTATCGCACCCTTATTTTGTTTCCGGCTAAAAACAAATATCTCCGGTAATGCCTCAAGGTTCTTTAGCATATTCACAGTCTCAGGAGAGAGCGAATTTTGCTTGTGTTTAGTTAAATCCCACCCTTTAGGATTTTTATAAAAAAGATGGTTAATGACACAAAGAATACAAAAAATTAAAAAAGAACTTCCTAAAACCTCAGAAATTTTCTTAAACTTTTTAGATGTGTATATTTTCTCAAAACGATCCCTCTCTTTAATGATTAAGAGAAGAGAAAAGCATAAGTTAAAAAAAGTTATCGAGAGGTTAAGTGTCAACTCGCTTGGAATGGAAATCCACAAAGCAAGAATAACAAGATAAGTGACAAGATTTGAAAATATAAGAGTATAAAAAATCATATTTTTTTTTGATTCTTTCATCTTACCACCTCCTGCTTTCTAAAGACTTGGATGTAAGAAAGTAAAAAAAGAGAGAAAAAGAACAAATGTAAACAAGGTTATAACTTTTTATAGATCCGCGAGAAAAACTTTCATAATGAAAAGGAGAACTCAAATACTGAAAAAATGTGTTTAAAATTTCTATATGTGTTGCGTTCACAGTTAAGACCATTAACATCATTCCCAAAAGGAAGCAGAAAGTCGTTAGGGCAGAGATTATAGGGTTTTCAGTCAAACTTGAACAAAATAGACCTACCCAAAGATAAGTAATAATTGAAAAAACCAACCCTAAATAAGACGAGAAAACCAATCCCCAGTCATTATATCCGCTAAAACCTAAAATAATGGGAAATACTATTGTCCATGATAAAATAAAGAGAGATATGAGGAGCCCTGCTAAAAATTTTGAAAAAATGATTTGTGTCTGACTTAAATGAGACAAGAAAAGTAAATCCAGCGTTTTAAATTTCTTTTCTTCAGAAAATAATTTCATGCTAAGTAACGGTACTAAAAATAAAAAAAGAAAATTTATATTTCCAAAAAGAGGTATAAGGACTGAATGAGATAGATTCAAAAGTGTTAGGTTTTTTGCACCAACAAGATAATTAAAAAAAAGCCACCCAATAATAGCATTAAATAAACCTGTTAAAATATATACAAGAGGAGAGCCAAAATAATCATTTAATTCTTTTTTTGTGGTTAAAATTATCCCTCTTAAAAGATTCACAATAGACTCTCCTTTAAAGAATTTTCTTTTACATTAACTTCAGCAGTTGCCAGTCTAAAAATTTCTTCAACACCGATACTTTCTTCTGAAAAAGAGAGGAGCCCACATTTTTTATCAACAAGAAAATTACAAACTTCTGATCTCAAATCATCAGTCTTAGGCATTTTTAAATTAAGAGAATATTCTTCACTTTTTTCTTCCTTTTTTTTCTCAAAATTCAAATTGACAACTTTCCCAAACCTAAGTCTAAAAGCTTGATAAATTTCTTCATTAAATTTGCGAACCTCAGCTTTAAACATTCTTTGCTGTTGAAAAAGGCTTCTTATTTCTGAAAGTGAACCATTTTGAATGACCTGTCCTTCTTTGATAATAGTTATTTCTGAACAAAGGTTTTGTACTTCATTTAAGAGGTGACTTGATAGAAGGAGTGTCCTCTCACCCTTAAGTTCTTTTATGAGCTTCCTCATTTCATCTACAGCTTCAGGGTCTAAACCCCTTGTAGGCTCATCTAAAAGAACAACATCGGGATCATGAACTAAAGCTTGGGCAACTCCGACTTTTTGCGTATAGCCCAGAGATAGGTTACCAATCCGCCTCCTCTTAACTTTTTCAAGGCCACATTGTGCTAGAATTGTCTCAACCCTCTTTTTAACTTTAGAATTAGGAACACCTCTAATTCCAGCTACAAATTTAATGTATTCCTCTACCAACATATTCTTATAAAGAGGTGGATCTTCTGGCAAAAAGCCAATACTTCTTTTCAATTGATCAAAATCTGTTTCTATTTTCTTTCCTCCAATCAAGATTTCTCCAGAATTGGGAACTAAAAGGCCACAAATCAAATTCATCGTTGTTGACTTTCCCGACCCATTTGGGCCAAGGAAACCATGAATGGAACCCTTCTTTACAGAAAAAGTCATATTAGAAACAGCTTTTATTTGAGCAAATTCTTTAGTCAAATTATTGACTTCAATCGCATTTTCCAAAATTTCAAACCCCTAGGTATTTCAACTTCTCGCTTATTTCCTCGAAATTTTATCAAAAACCCCTAAAAAGGAAAAACCTATCTATTCCCTAAATAAAAACTCAAGCTTTAAATTGTCTTCCCGATTTTAGACCTATGGATCTAATTAAAAAATTTAAACAACTCATTGATAAGGCAGAAAGCATTATCATCTCAACACATATTTTTCCGGACGCCGATGGCATAGGAAGCCAAATTGCGCTTTGCCTTGCCCTTTCTAAAATCAATAAGAAGGTTTATTGCGTCAATGAGGAAGGTCTTCTTCCCCGCTATTTATATCTTGATCAAGAAAAAAGAGTCTATTCATTTAATCGTTTTAAAAAAAAATATAAAAGCTTAAAAACCGACCTTTTTATTGTCGTTGATACTTACTCAATTGATCGCATCGGAGAAAACGTTAGACGCTTAGCTATGGAATCAAAGAACCTTCTTTTCATTGACCATCACCCTTGCCCACCTGAACTCATGAGTTTGCATTGCATTGATACAAGTGCATCCGCTACGGGAGAATTAGCAGGGGCCTTAATTCAATCTCTTGGCATTCCCCTATCTAAAGAAATAAGCCTTCCTCTCTACACATCTATTCTTATTGATACAAGTAGCTTCCGCTATCCTACAGTAAGTGGAAAAACTCACAGACTTTTGGCCCAACTTCTTGATTCTGGTATTCAACCTTCAATTGCTTATAATCAAATATATGGGACTAAAGAAGTCTCCTATTTAAAACTTCTTGGAAAGATTTTAAGTGAGACAAAAGTCACAGAAGAGGGAACCGTTGCCTGGATTTGTCTTTATGAAAACCAATTAAAGAAATACAATGTTGAATATGAAGATACTCATGGGTTTATCAATCACCTTCTTATTTTAAAGAAAATCAAAGTGGCCTGTATGTTTAAAGAAAGAGGGGAAAACGTGAAAATTAGCTTCAGGTCAACTGGTGATGTTAATGTGGAGTTTCTTGCTCAGGCCCTGGGAGGTGGAGGACATAAACACTCTGCTGCTACAACCCGAAGAGGGTTAATGAAAGAAGTTATTCCAGAAGTGATCACCAAAATAAAACTTATGCTCAAAGAGAGGTAAATACATGTCTAAAAAAGTAATCTTAATCGCGGATGATATAGAGGACGTACGCCAGGCAATAATGAGAACTCTTGGCGAAGACAATTTTGCCTTTCTTGAAGCATCAAGTGGTGAAGCTGCTATCGACCTCGTTAAAAGTCAAAGGGTTGACCTCATCCTATCTGATATTGCTATGCCCAAAGGCAATGGAATTGAACTATTGGAAAAGTTAAGAACAATAAAGAACCCACCAAAAGTTATTCTTGTTACTGGTTATGCTTCGATGTTTTCTGGAAGTCCTTCAGGAATAAAACCTTCGGCGATTATTGAAAAACCATACAGGGCCTCTGACCTCATTCATCTGGTAGATGAAACTCTCAAATAGATCTTTAATTACAAAAAAAAAGTTAGCTTTCTAGAATCTTACCTAAAACTTCTCGTTCCTTTTCTGAAAAAGGAAAAGTCCCTCCATTTAATACATCCTTTAATTTCCCAATTGTCGCTGGATCCCTAGGATTATTTGAAAGGTCTCCAGGAGCCTTTCCTTCATGAGTTCCTTCAATTTCCGACTGACTGGTGCCTTTAGAAAGCTGTCCATAACTATTTTTTTTCTTATTTTCCATATCCTTTATTTTTGCCCTGATTTCTTCCTCAGACATCTTCTTTGACCTAAGACTCACCGAGTCATCAGTACTTGCCACTCCTTGTCCTTGTTTTAGTGACTTAGACGATGGAACATCCACTTTTCCCCTGGCCATATCATTCTTTAGGGTTACAGGATTTGAAGTAAATACATTCATATGTGCTCCTCATAATAAATTGGGAAGGAATCGTGAATAAGGATTGATCTTTCCTTTCATAGGAATTATAACACGTCACAAAATTCTATTGACCAAGGTAAGGTTTTCTATAGTGATGGACAAACTTGATAAAAAAGCACTTGAAAAAGATTTAAAAGACCATGACTCGTTTCTCTTTGATATGGACGGGACTATTATTCAATCAGAGCCTTTCCATGCATTGGCACTCCAAAACATTCTAAGAGCCGCTGACCTTAATATAGAACTTTCTATACTCGAGAAAGACTTTACCGGATTGCCCGATCCTGACGTCTATCAAAAAGTTTTCAAAGAAAATTGTTATGGACCTATTCTTACTAATAAAATATCAAGTGAAAACGACTTCATTAATCAAAAAAATAAAGTCATTTCCGAGATTATTGAAAACATTCCCTTCACAGAGTTTCAGAAATTCCTGATTCCTGGACTTATTGACTTTTTGAAGGGAGCTAAAAAAAATAAACTTTTCTGTGGCCTTGTTAGTGCCAGTGAAGAGCCCATAATTTATTTAATTCTAAAAAAAGCAAAAATTTTAGACCTATTTGATATTATTACTCCAAGACTTAAGGATAAACCAAATAAACCAGACCCGTTTCCATATTTACTAACCATGGCACGACTTGGAGTTTCTCCTAAAAAAACAATTATCTTTGAAGACTCTGAATCTGGTTTAAAAGCTGCGAACTCTTCAGGCGTAAGTAAAGTCATTCAAATAAAATGGAAGTTGAAAAATGATTATGATATTTCAAATCATAAATTCATGGATCACTAGAATTCAAGAGGAATATTTGCCAGTTCCAATTCGTTTTTTCATCGTTTCTAAGTTCTATTAATTCGGGCTCATTTTCATCATCTAAATCGTTAAGAACATAAAACCTGTTGCCTAAAACATTCGTTATGTTATAGAGGCCCAAGTGCCTTTTGTGTTCAATCAAAAACTTAAGGTAAAGTAGAAGGACTGGAAGTTTTTTTGACCCAAAAGACCTTTCATTTTTCAATTTCTTTATAAAAAGAAAGTTTTCAAAGTCTGCAAATTGAACCTTGAGCCTCAATGAAACATCTTCATTAAAAATAAAGTCTTTTTTAAATTTTTTCATATTCAAAGGTATTTTTTCCATACCAGTTTTTTTTAAAACATAAGAGGTTTTTTTAAATTGTGACCCTTCAATTTTTAATTCTTTTAATTTTGTTTTTTCCGGGTCACTCTCTTTTTTTACTTTTCTTGGATTATTTTTTGAAAAAGCTTTAACAGTAACTTTTGGAAGAGGCTTTATGGTTTCATTAACTTTCTTATTTTTTAGAGGAGAAGATTTTATCAAAAAGTCTCCCAGTCCCTTCTTTTCAAAATTCTGCAGAGATCCATATAAAAAAAGCTCTCCCTGAAGATATCTACTTTCTTTTTTTCTAAGATTTTCTAGAATCATAGAAGCCGACATACTTAGATGATCATTTGAAAACTCCTGCCCCCTAAAAACCTCTATAAACCTTTTTAAACACTTTCTTCGAAATCCTCCTTGATCTACCTTCCCCAGCACATGAGAAAACTCTAATAAAAGCTCCATCTCTTTGATATTATGAAGGCCAAATAAGAAGTCTCTTTCTGAGCAAATAATTTCTATATCTTCTCTAATACTCTTGCATCCCCAATTTAAAACCTCTTTCATTCTTTTGTAATCCAATGTCTTGCAATCTCCTTCTCCTTTTTTTCTGCACCATAATTTGTAAGTGCTTTGGAGGATACCCAAAGTACCATTCCTTTTTTTAACATCAGGTATAACATTCAATAATTTTTTTATTATCTTTTTCTTAAATGTTTTATATCTACCTTCCCTTTTTTTAAGGTTTTGAAGCCTTCCAACAAAGCGATTCATTTCATCTGTTTTTGGACTACAACTTATAAAAATTTTTCTAGGATTAATTTCACAAGAGTTATTTTTATCTCTTATTTTTTTTCCATAACCATAATGAATTTTTAAACTTTCATAAAGATAGCTAATCGAAACGAGTCTAAACAAATATCTAAGGTAGGGCTCATTTTTTTTAAAATCTGCTAAGGGACAACTTGAGTTAACTAAAAAGTCATGGCGCCAAAAGGTCCTCAAATCAAGAACCTCCTTACTAATCGAATGAAAGGTAAAATTATTTTGATAAAAGCCATCAAGAAAAAAGTCATCTTTGCCAGGACTCTGGATATTTGATGGGTAAGGATAATTATCTAATGAGGGGCCCTTATAAATCCTCTCTTCTTTTTCACCCAAAAAACTCATGCCTATCGAGGAATGGTTCCATAAAACCACTAGCATGACACTCAGTAGATAAATAAACCTCATTTTCTCAAAATCCTTTCAATAGAAAGATTCTCAACAAATCCCTTTTCGAAAAAATGAGGTTTAAATTAACTCAAACTTTATTTATCTTAATTAAAAAATATCGTCTTTATGTTTTTCGACAATTTCATTTAGGATGGAATACCTTTTAAGAGCTATGGCCTGATAAAAACCAAGATTTGGGTTTTTAAAGACCTTGTGGTTCTTATACCCAGGCATCCATTTGACTTTATCTTGAAAAAGCCTCTCAGCTTTTTTCATAAATAACTTTTGTTTTTGCCAGTCCTCTTCTTCTCCTCCCTCCATAATAAAGTATTGAGCATAAACCATCCTTCCTAGCCAATTGTGAGGGTTCTCCTTAAAAAACTTTTTAAAAATTCCTTCGGCCTTACTTCTATTCCCAAATGGTTTTGAAACTTCATAACCACCATAGAATATATCACAGGCTCCATGACTTATATTTCGGTCTTTTCCACATACCCAATCAAAAAGTCCTTTTGCGACGGGAAGTTGGCCTGCTAAAGCCATTTTATCTTTTCCATATAGATTGATAAGACCTGCTAAAGAATATCCAGTAAAAAGTGCGCCAGTCAGATGGTGACTTGAATCAGACAAGTTTTTATCCAAAAGATCTTTTATTCCGTCTTTCTCCCTCATACTTGTACTTAAATCTTTTTGACTTATTCCTCTTAATGCCAAAAAACGAAGACCAAACTTAAGTGCTTTGGAGTAATTTACAATAGCTTGCTCTTTGTGAGTCGAGTAATCTTTTTTATCAGGATATAAATCCTTTAAATAGAGAGTTTCATTTATTCCGAAAGCATATCCCGCATACCCTCTTGCCAAATTAACCAGCAATTTTTCATCTTCTGGCTTTGCTGAAAGGAGAACCTCCATAAGCTTTAAGTTGCCTGGAACTCCTTGCTTAAAGGTTTCCCAATTATTTTCCTCCTCCAACGATGTCGATGCTTCATAAAGAAGATCAGAGCCGGCACCAATTGCCATCCTCTGAATACTACTACAAGAAGACAAAAGACAAAGTAGGAAACTAAGATAAACAAACTTCGTTAACAACCGCTTCTCCCAAAACATACTGAAATCCTCCCACAATAATAAATAATAGTTATTGATTTTAAAGACAAAAACTGAGATGTCCAAAAATTAACTTTATTTTTTGTTTTAGAAAAGTATGTTAATATAATCAATACGGTCTAGGCCAAAGCCTGGTTCGCCTTCGTTTAATCCAATAGCAAGGGGAAGTCATTGCTGAAAGCAATTTACAAAAAAGGATCTACTTCCCTATGCGGCATTAGGTAATCTCACTTAAGGTAATAAGTTAGTTTTTTGTCGCTTCGTGGCTCTTAGCCTAAGAGGAAGGGTGGATTCTCATTATTTGAACATCACGTTCTGAAGGAGCATAAAAAATGAAAAACTTAAAAAACTCAAACGATCACTATGAGGAACCATTAACTTCAAAAAAAGAAGTTAGTCCGCGCTCAATTAAGTTCCTGGGTTCAAGTTTAAGACCAACACCCTTTCCAAAAAGTGCCTGTGTAAAACCACAGAGATCAATAAAAGGAATGAAAAGTGTGAGACCACGCTCAAAAAGCTTTGCTAAAGAGGAGTGACTCTCTTTCTTTTTCGTTGCTTTTTGGCCTGCAAAAGAACTCTCCTAAAAGTTTTATCCAGACTTTTCAAAAGCTCGTCCTTTGCATTTCTAAGGTCCAGGACTTGTTTTTGATGAAGGTGGTCTAAATATTTAACTCTTGCTTCAAACATATTCTTAATGAATTCTTCTTGAATACTTTTTAACTCTCTAAAGCATATAACCTTTTCCTCTTCGGTCAACCTCTCCTTTTGTCCTTTAACAGTTTCATCATTTTCTAAAACCAAAGAAGAAAACTCACCATTACATACCCTTCGCTTATAACGAACAAATCGGTCTATAGATTTTCGAAAAGAGTCAATACTGCTAAGGTACTGCTCAGGCTTAAGAGTTTTTATTTTGACAATATTTTCTTTTACTTTGCCAACACCAAACTTCTCTTCGTTAAATGCCTGGGTTCCATTTTGGGGAGCACTCCAAGAAGAAAGAGAGTATCCCATTAAGAGAAAAGCTAAAATCATTCTGCCCACCAACTACCTCACTTAAAATTCTCATTCAACTTTTTAAAATAATAGTCTTGTCCCTTCTGGTCTGTAAAAGTGAAGCTCGCCCTAAATTGCTTTATTTTTGACTTAATTCCTTTTTCCAAAATAATTTTGGTAGCTGGAATGCCAAAGAACTTCCCCAATATTTTAAGCAGCGCTTTATTTGCTTCCCCATCCACAAGCCTTGCAGTTAAGGCTATCACTAAACGGCCTTCACAATCCAGAAAAAGCCTTTCTTTTTTTGAGCC
>DKQD01000209.1 GCA_002474345.1 Bacteriovoracaceae bacterium UBA7317 | reverse complement strand
CTTTTCTTAAAAAAGAAAAGGGAATGGGCCTCAATTTTTAAGAGAATAAAGTGCTCTATTTAGAACTATTAATTCAAGGGATTGTTCAAGGAAGTCTTTATGGGCTTATGACTCTTGGATTAACTCTTGTTTATGGACTTCTTCGAGTCCTTCATGTCGCCCACGCCGGCCTTTTTACTTTAGGGGGCTATGTTGGAGTCCTCGTTACAAACCAAACGGGAAGTTTTGCTTTGGCCATTTTATTGGCCATGATTTTTGTTGGCATTTGCGGAATGGGAATTTATAAATTTGCCTATGAACCCATTTTAAAAAGACCGCCATTTGTCACCCTTATCGCTTCTATTGCTCTTTTTATTGCTATGGAAGAAATATTTCGAATTATTTTTGGCCCTTACGGAATAAGTTATATAAACCCACCACTCGCTGATAACCTTAGTATACTGGGGATGAATTTAAAAATAGGTGAAGTTGTTGTCATCCTTTTTTCACTTGTTATGCTTCTCTTTTTATCTTGGCTATCAAATCACACCCGAACGGGTATTGCGTGGAGGGCCACAGTCAGTGACCCCGACATGGCCCAGGCCTTTGGAATTAATAAAAATAGGGTCCGCTACTTAAACTTTTTTGTAGGCTCTGCCTTAACGGCGACGGCCGGTGTTTTTGTGGCCCTTTTAAATAACCTCGTCGAACCAACAATGGGTGCCGTTCCTTCTTATAAAGGATTGGCCATTATTGTTCTTGGTGGACTTGGTAATATTAGGGGAACTTTAATAGCTTCTCTTCTCTTAGGAATTGTTGAGTCTTTCGGAACGATTTATCTAGGTAAAGTATTGGATCGCGACGCGATTGCTTTTGGACTTCTTATTATTATTTTGATGGTAAGACCTAAAGGCATCATGGGGGAAAATTAAAAATGGACTATGAGATTACCTTACTCACGACTATGTCCATTAGCATTCTATTTGCTCTTGCTCTTAACTTTGTCACGGGCCTTTGTGGTCAAATTAGTTTGGGGCACGCCGCTTTTTTAGGAACAGGTGCTTATACTTCTGCTATGATGACTAAAGCGTCTTATCCATTTTTATTAACTCTTCCCTTTGCCGCTCTTACTTCGGGAATTCTTGGCTTTTTTATAGGTCTTTGCAGCCTTAGAGTACGCCATGATTTTTTGGCCATTACAACGATGGGAGTAGGATTTCTTTTTGTAGGAGTTGTCAGGCAGCAGGACTTTTTGGGTGGAGAAGTGGGAATTTCAGGGATTCCCTCCCCAGGTTTTAGCCGCTTTTGGTTTTTAGTCTTTTGTCTTTTTTTAGCTTCTCTTTTTGCTTTTTTCTCTTTAAGAATAAAAAAATCTTGGATGGGAAAAGTTTTCGAATCAATTTCTGATGACGAAGATGTAACGAGAAGTCTTGGCATCAATGTTTCTCATTATAAAATTTTTGCCTTTGTTATTGGAACTTCAGTTGCTGGCGTCGCAGGGGCCTTATACGCGCACCACCTGCGCTTCATAGGTCCTGATAGCTTTGGATTTGTGGAGTCTGTTAGTGTCCTCGCCATGGTGATTATTGGGGGCGTCGGCTCCGTTTGGGCCGTCTCCATAACGGCTGCTTTTTTAAGTGTTCTTCCCATGGTCTTTCAATTTGTGGATGATTATAAACTTCTCTTTTATAGTGCCCTTCTTTTTTTTATGATGAGATTTTCACCAGAAGGCCTTAAGGGGCTTGTTGAAAAAATAAAAAAAAATAGAAAAAGTAAATTAGATAAAGAAAATAAAAATGAGCAAAAAGCTTCTTGAAATTGAAAATATTACGGTACGTTTTGGCGGTGTTATTGCCGTTAATAAAGTTAATTTTTCTCTTGAGAAAGGAGAACTCGTTGGGTTCATTGGCCCAAATGGAGCTGGCAAAACGACTTTAATGAAAACCATTACCGGAATGGTTGAGCCACAAGAGGGAAAAATCCTTTTAAATGGGGAGCTTTTAAATGGTAAACCAATCCACGAAAGAATTAACTTAGGTCTTTCTCTTGCTCAACAAATAGTAAGCCCTTTAAATTCTTTCAATTGTATAGATAATGTTGTTCTAGCTTGTGGGAAAAATAAAACGAAAAACCTTTTTAAGTCACTATTTATAAATGAAACAGCTGAAGAAGAAAAAAAAGCAAAAGAGCTTCTTGAAATTGTGGGTCTTGGTGAGGTTTTGAATGAATACCCCGAAACATTGCCCCTTGGTTATTTAAAAAGGTTAGAGGTAGCACGGGCCTTGGCTTTAGACCCTCTTCTTCTTTTATTGGATGAACCCTTAGCTGGGCTTAACCAAAAGGAAGCAAGCTCTTTAGGGGACTTAATCGTTAAATTGAATGAAAAGGGACAAACCATTCTTCTTATTGAACACAATTTAAAAGAAGTCATAAGAATATGCAAAAAGATATATGTTCAAGATAATGGACGGTCTTTGGCTTATGGAGACGCTTTAGACGTTATGAAAAATGAAGACGTGAAAAGGGCTTATCTAGGAACAAATAAAAATGCTTAAGGTTTTAAACTTAAATTGCGGTTATGGTGAATCATCTGTTTTGAGAGGACTTTCTTTTGAGCTTAAAGAAGGGGAAGTTTTAAGTTTGATTGGACCTAATGGAGCGGGTAAGACGTCTGGGCTTTTATGCTTAATGGGGCTTGTTGATTGCCATGGTGGAGATATTTTTTTTAAGGATAAAAATATTACTTCTCTTCCTAGTGACAAGCGAATTTTAGAAGGTCTGGCGGTTGTTCCGGAAGGAAGAAGGATTTTTCCAAACTTGACTGTATTTGAAAATTTAATGGCCGGAGGTCACATTTTAACTAGTGAAGAATGTGAAAAAGGAATTTTAAAAAGCTATGAGTATTTTCCGATTTTAAAGGAGAGGAAGAATCAAAAAGCGGGTCTCCTTTCTGGTGGCGAACAGCAAATGTTGGCAGTCTCTAGGGGCTTAATGGTGAACCCTAAGGTTTTGGTAGTTGATGAAATCTCTTTAGGCCTCATGCCTAAAATGGTCGATGAGTGTTATAAAGTTTTAAAAAAATTAAAAGATGAAGGGCTTTCCATTATTCTTGTCGAACAGAACACAGAAAAGGCCCTCGAGTTTGGAGACAAAATTATAATGTTAGAAGCTGGGCAGATCGTTTGGGAAGGAGATTCTGTTACAGCAACTAAAGAAAATATTGTTCAGAAAATTTTTACTTAAGCCTAAAATTCAAGACCTTTTTCTGATTTTCTTTTTCTATGTTAAATTTTCCTAAAGGATAAACCCTGGACGGAGCGGATTTGTTATCAGTCGCTCTAATAACAACTTGGGCCCTATAATTTCCTTTTTTGAGATAACCATCTGCTAGGTGAATCGTAGCAGGAAGGGAACTCCAGTACCTTGTGTCTGCTTTTTCTGAAGCTTCAATGGCCTTGGTTAGGGCGAGGTATTGTGTTAAGGCCGTAATTTTTGCCCAATACCTTTGGCTTTTATCTCTCATCATTGCTTTGTAAGTTAAATAACTTGAAAGGATGGCAGCAAAATGCTTCATCGCTAGCCTTGCACCTAATTTGGGATAAATTGCAGCAGAGTACTCGGCGACAGCCTCCTCAGCTATATCACCTAGTGGAGAAACGATTGGTAAAGGGTTTTTAAAAACGAGTTCATTGGTTTTTAAATCAAAGACTTCTAAAAAAAGCTTCTCTGTTATTGGTTTACTTTTAACAGCGGGAAGTTCAAAACTGATGGCCAACCCGGATGTTGAGTAATCTGTGAGCCTAATACCTATCTCAGCTCCCACTGGGTCATAACGGTTTGAAGGAGGAAAGAGACCCAACTGATTCGCGGCAAAGGCCAAAAGAACGAAACTTCCAACTTTTGCAACCTCTCTTTGAGTTTTGGTTGGATTATCAGGAGTAAGGGCCTTTTCTAAACTATAGTGTTGTTTGGAAGCGAACTTTGGCGGAATAAGACCATTTTGAATAACAAATCCTACGTTGGGCAATTTTGAAACACTTTTAGCTTCCTTAACAATACTTTGAGATATATTAAACTTTTTAGTGATCCTTTTTAATTCATAAGGTCTAAGATTCAACGTGAGAGAAACAATCTTTTTATCTAAGAATTGGATGAGTTGGCTCGAAAAGGTCGTTTCCTGAACATAATCTTTTTTAACCCTTTTCTCTCCAAGTTGAGGCAACTTTTTAAAATCCATCTTAAATTTTTTTGATAATTTATTATATGTTTTGTAAGAATTATAATTTCTAAAAAGAAGAATTTTCGCATCTTTATATAGTTGAAGGGCAATACCAAGCTCCTTTTTTGTTCCAATCGTTTCGTGAATATAAGCACCAAACGTTTTGGCCAAAAGGTCATTTTTAAAAACACTTCTTCCTCTCCTCGTTTTTTGCTGAGTATCTAAAAAAGAATCCCAGCTCACAACTTCTGCTCTGGCATTTAAAAGATGATTTCTTTTTTGGCTTTTTTGATAAAGTTTAAAATGTCCAAGAGTCAGATAAAAGTGAATGAGTGACCTTTCGAAAAGGCTTCCATAATAACTATCAAAGGTTTCGTTTGTTACAAGGGTTTGTATCTTTTTTTTAATACTAATAGTATAAAGTTTTTGGTGAATATTTTTGGCCTCTGACAGGTGCCTCAAAGAATCCTCTGTTTTGCCCATAAGATGATAAAGAAGTCCTTGTTCCATATGAAGAAGGAGGGATGTCTTTTTTTCTTTATATGTTGGTTCACTTAAAATAACGTTAAGGGCTTTTTGATAATTTCCAGTTTTAATCTCTCTTCGTATATTTCTTGTTGTGTCTCTCAAAACCGGAGTCGCACAGCTTTGAAGAAGTGAGATTATGGTAAGAAGGGAAAAAATGGAGTAAAAATTTATTTTAAACTTTTTCAAAAACTGCTCCTAATAAATTTAAAAACTATCTTTTAAATTGAAGAGGCTTTTTTTAAAACAACAAAGTACTTCAACTTTTGACTTTTCATATGATGTTTTATCCAATTTTCACTTAAACAGGCATGCCCACCAATCCCCCATCCCGTTCCCCAACTATTTGCAGTTAAAAAGCAGTACTTACCTTCAGTTTGATGAAGCTCTTCAGGAAGGTTCATATGTCCTATAAGTAAAAGTGCATGTCCTTTAGCGTGGGTATCAGTCCTTCCTTTTTTAGAAAGATCTTTCATTAAGACGAGACCTTTATTTTTATAAAAGTTAGGGGAAAGTTTAAGGCCTACAATGATTGGAAAATCATTTTCAAGTGCTTTGATGATTTCTGTCGTTTTTCCTTCCGTTAGGAAAGAAAATTCGTTTATTTGAGCAAAACCTTGAAAGCATGTTGGAGAAAGGGGAATTTGGGTTTCATTTCCTTTTTCCGAAAGCTCGTTGTAAGGGCAGTCTTTAGAAAGAGGAATATCTGGGGAGGATTTTTTAGAACTAGCGATAAGTCCATAAGTTGCTGAGCTTCCTCTTGATTGGCATGGACTTTTTTGACATTTAGGTTTACTTAACCAATAGAAATATTGTTCACTTAAGTTTAAGGAGGTTTTTCCCTTCTGAGCGAGAAGAATTTCAATGCCTCTTATGGCAGCGAATGAGGAGCATGTAGGCCTCCATTTTTGATTTTTTATCGCTGGATTAAAGGCACTTTTAATAACAAAAGTACCCTTTGATTTTTTAACTGGTAAACTGATCGGTTCCGAATCTAAGTGTTTTTCAATGAGTTTTTTCTCAAGTTTTGTAAATGATGAATCGTTGAGGCTTACTTTTTTATAACGTGAAGCGACTTTGTTAAAAAGTAATTTTTCTCTTTTCCATCTTTGGATAAGCGCTTTTTTTTGTAAAAGCCATGAGTCTACTTGGCCCTGTTGATTTTTTTTCCAAGAAAGGGTTTTGCCTTTCATTTTTTGTAACCAACTTTCATTTTTATGATTCAATTCTTTTTTATTTTTCTTTTGTTGGTTGAGCCGCTTTTTTTTGAGAATGGCCCTATTTTTCTCCATAATGGCTTTTACTTTTTCTTTACCCGTTAAAATTTTTTTTGAAGATATTCCGTCCCTTTTTTGAAGCTCCAGCCGATTTTCAAAAATTTTCTTTCTCATATTATAAGTTTTCTTTGTGCTCTCTTGGGTTTCGTGTGATGGTTTGTTATCTCCGTAGAGGGATTTTTCTATCTGGTCAATGACACTTTCTTTTCGAAGCAATTCCTGACTGCTGTTGTCTGAAATCCGCCCATTCACTTTAAAGCTCGTTAATAAAAGTAAAAGTAAAAGTACTGGGAATGCCAAAAGATTTTTTTGAGCGTTTAGTTTATTAAGTATGTTTCTTTTTATTTTGGAAAGAATCGTAGTTTTCATAATCAATTAATCTCTGACATAAAACGAGGTTTAAAAGTTTATTTATTTTCTCTCTAAAAACTTAAAACAACAATTGTAGGTGGACAATTTATTTTCTAAGATATCAAGATAGCAAAAGGGTTTGAAAAGAGGGAGAAATTTTTGTTTTTAAAAAGGCAGTCTTTCATAACATTTATTTTACTAATTCTGACTTTGATCCTTGGAGGTTGTGGTTCGGCCACAAAAAGTAAGAGCACAGGGAAAAAGGTTTCTAAGGAAATGAAGGGTAAACCCATTTGGCTTAGTTCTACGAGTAATTTTTGTTCGTCTCAGGAGCTTTGCGCTGTGGGGGAGGGAACGGGACGCTTAATAGCGGAAGCATCCGGGAGGAAGGAACTATCTAAAATATTTAAAGTCCGTGTTAAGGCCAGAACAAAAATTGATTCTTCTATGAGGACAACCACTGATAAAGACCAAGTCATTTCAGGGACAATGGAAGAGGGATTAACTCAGCAAATTCAAGAGACGAGTGAAGAAGTTCTTGAAGGAGTTGTGACTAAAGAAATTTATGATGATGGTGAAAGTTTTTTTGCACTTGTATCTTTGGATAAAGTGAAGGCCGGACGTATAGTAAGGTCAAAAATCGAATCTATAGATGAATTGCTAAAAAATTGTATAGAAGATGGAAGAAGGCACTTACTAAGTCAGGCATTGGGTCTTTTAAAGGTAAGACAAAAGTTAAATTTACGCTATGAGTTCCTTACGAATTTTAAGATTAAAGCACCTATTAGTTATAAAACAATTTATGACTTAAAAAGGAAAAAGGCGCTTTTAGGAACAACTGTTTACTTGACTTCAAAAGAGCCGGATAAAAACTTGGGACTAAAGGACTATATTAGAAGACTCCTTATTAAAAATGACTTTAAAGTAATAGAGAAGGAAGGAGAGGCTTATCAATTTAGAGTGGTTATTGAACTCGTAAGCCAAAAAATTTATTTTAGGGTGGATGGATTTGAAAAAAATAAGTTTTCTCTAAGGGTTCAGGCGCTAAATAAAAAGAGGGTTAAAATTGGTTCAATTAGTTTTGCTGTTACTGAAACGGGACGAAGTTTTTGGCAAAGCTATGAAAGGGCCCTTCCAGAAATTAAGAGGAGAATTCAAGAGGAAATAGGTCTTTTAAAAATTGATTAATTTGAACTTAAAGATGATTCAACAAATGAATGGTTGAAATAATAAAATCAATTTTATTTTAAAAATAATAAGGGGAATAAATGATGAAAAAGTTAAAACCGAGATTATGTTTGGGTGTTTTGCTGGTCTGCTCTTTGTCAGGACTTTTTACAGCCTGTTCTAGTTCTAAAAAAGAAGAGAAAAAACTTAAAGAAGTTGTTCATAGCACAATCAAAAGAGACTTTGAGGTTCGGGATGCTTCTTCAAATACCAGACCTGGTTGGATAGAAGATGCTGAGGTTTGGGCATCATCAAATGAAAAGAATGCTGGAACGTTCCGCTACTTTTCATATGAAACAGAGCCAAAAGTGAATCGGAATATGGCCTGTAGTCTTGCCAAGGCCAATGCCAAAGCAGATATTGCAGGGGAAATAGTCACTTTTATTGATAAATCCATTGCTTCTTCAGTTGAAGGCAAGGCAAGTATTGATGAAAATAACCCTAGTATTCAGGCCCTAAGAGAGTTTGTTTCAAATAACCTGACCCAAAAGACCCAATCTCTGATTTATGGAGCCTCAATTGTAAAAACTTATTGGGAGAAAAGGAAATATTTAAAAGAAAAAGGTGCCAAGAGGGATTTTACAGGGTTCACTTGTGCCGTTTTTATTAGGATGAAAAAGGATAGACTTGAAAATGCTGTAGATAAGGCGGCTAACTTTGTTGTCCAAAAAGCTGATGATCCTGAAACCAAAGATAATGTAAAAAAGGCACTCAAAGATGCTGCTTCAAATTTTGTTAAGGCCAGAAGGGGCGAGCTTTAAAATTTAATTTTCATGAATAAGAAAAAAAGGATGAAAAGATGAATGAATCAAGGAATGTTAAAATGGCCCAATTTCATATAAGTTTTTTCAAAAGAATCATTTTCTGTGTCCTTCTCTCTGTGATTTTTTCTTCCTGTGGGAGTTTTCAAGCCAAACGAGTTGGAAGTAGGGAATCAGATGAAAAGGCTTTAACGATAACGGATAAGTGGCTAGCTGCTGATACAGAACAGGTTGTGAGTGAGTTATCACAAAAAATAGATAAGCATAGAGGTTTTCGCAAATACCTTAGGAACGCTGGAAAAACACCTGCCGTTTTTATTAGCAATGTTCAAAATTTGACTTCTGATAAGGGTTTTCCTATTAATGACCTCAATGATGAGTTTTTGAATAGTATTTCTGAGTCGGGGGACTTTGTCCTTGTTGATAGGGCCGCAAGGGATACCCTCTTAAAGGAGATTCAATTTCAAAATGACGGAGCTGTCGATCCAAGTACGAGTAAGATGATTGGCAAGCAAACGGGAGCTGATCTTTTGATTTTTGGAAATGTCTACATGCAGGAAAGGAAGAGGGACGGGAAAGCAATTAAACAATACTCTATCAACATTCGGATGACAGATATTGAAAGAGGGGTTGAAGTTTTAAGAGTCAGAACAAAAGTTTCCAAATACTCTGAAGAATAAATTGGCCTTTAATCATTTGAAGGTTTTATATTTTAAAA
>DKQD01000153.1:10516-14043 GCA_002474345.1 Bacteriovoracaceae bacterium UBA7317 | reverse complement strand
ATAACAAAAAAGTTGAAAATGAAGTTGAGGATGAAGGCGAGGATGAAGATGAGGATGAGGATGAGGAAGAGGATGAAGAAGAGGATGAATATGAAGATGAAGACGAAAGTAAAAATGAATTAAGTGAAGAAGAAAAGAAAACCAAAGATAAAAAATCAAAAATAATTCAAATATTTGCGTTTGTTGTTATTGCTTATGTTTTTCTAACATGGGAAGAAGATTCAAAAAAGGAAAAAAAGGGCGTTACTAAGAAAAGTGAGAAACTTGTAAAGAAAAAGAAGAAAAGGAAAGCCAAGACAATAGTTAAAAAAGTAAAGAGCCCCGAATCAAAAAAAGATTTATCTAAAAAAAACGACCCTATGGCCCTTTTAGAAGAGGATAGTCCAGAATTAGATGGGAGTGATTTTGGCTTAGGGGATGACTTTTTGACAAATGAAAAACCGAAGTCAATTATTAAAAAACAAAAAAAAGTAGAACAAGAGATTATTGAAGAAGAAAAAATAACTTCTTTAGATAAAAGGGAAAAAACTAATGTGGTTCCAGAAGAAAGAAACCCCGCTTCGATGGTTGTATCTAAACCAAGTATCTTAAAGGAATCTTTGATAAAAAAAATTAAAAAGAAAAAGGACTCATATACAGAGCCGCCTAATTACTCTTTTAGGGGAAGAGGTTTAGTTTACAATTGTAAAGGGAAACATTGGGCTTGTGTTGATAAAGAAAGCTATTTAAAGTGTCGAGCAAATGAGAAATGGCAAAAAAATAAGAATAAAAAGACAGAGTGTAAAACAATTAATGTTTATCTAAACATCAAAGACTGTAGTATTATTCAGCTAAATAATATTCATACATTAGTTAAAACTGATTTTTGCAAAAATTAGAATTAAGCTGCTTTCTTTTGGAATCCATTTTTAAAGAGTGTCAGTTTAAAAAGGTTTTCATTTTTTTCTTGATCTTTTTTCATGGCCTTTATGTAGGCTTCTGAAAGCTTGGGGTCAAATTGACTGCCTGAGAATTCTTCCAATTCTGAAAACGCAATTTTATAAGAGAGGCCCTTTCGATATGGTCTATCTGATGTCATAGCATCAAAAGTATCTGCTATGAGTATAATTCTTGAAAAATAAGGAATATCTTCACCTTTTAGTCCATCTGGATAGCCTTTACCATCATACCTTTCATGATGGTGTCTAGCATATTTTGCAATATCATCAAAAGGTTTAAAGCTTCTCAATATTTCTTCAGATCTTTGTGGATGTGATTTCATTACAGAGAATTCATTTTCATCTAATCTAGTAGGTTTTAACAAAATTTTATCTGGGATACCTATTTTTCCAATATCATGGAAAAGGGCTGCTAATTCAAGTTTGTAAAGCTCATCATTGGTTAACCCTATTTCTCTTCCAAGTTCCTTTGAATAAAAAGCCACTCTTGTACTATGTCCAAATGTGTAGGAATCTTTCATATCCAAAGCTATAAGAATAGACCTTGCTGCCATTTCAAAAATTTCTTTTTCCTTTTTTTCAAGTTCGTCAACTTTTCCTACTAAATTTAGTAAAGTTACGTTTGTAAGAAGCTCAGGAATTGATACTACTTTATCATTTCCATCTTTTTCATTTTTTGCCATTTTTTTTTAGCCTTAATTTTTTTATCCTTATTACATTTATCGGTTTATCTGAGATAAAAGTTTAAGTTGAAATATTGATAAAAATCATTGGTCTCGTAAAAAAAATAATGAAGAAATCTATTTTATTGAAATGTAGTCTGTTCGTTTATATTCAATTATATTTTAATTAGGTGTTTTACATATAATTTATTTTGATTAATTTACTTTGGTAATGGTGCTTTTATGAAAAAAGTCTTAATTATTGAATCAGATCGATACTTATTAAAATTTAAGAAGTTTTTAGAGCAAATAGATGAGTATATTGAAGGAAGTTTTTTTGAAGATTTTTGTGATTTTTTACACATAGACGAATTTAGGCAAAAACAAGATGCGTTAGATGAGGTTTCATTTTGTTTTATATGTATTGAAAGCTTTGACTACTTTAATACCCTCAACTTGAAATGGAGAAAACCTTTTGTTGTAATGTATAGTGGGCAAGATCCTGATCTACAAGGCATGCCTACCTTGTTGGAATCCAGTAAGTCTTCGGCCCTTAATATAGGCACTATAGATTTTTCTTCTAAAATGGAATTGTTTGTACCTCTTTTAAGGAGAGTTATTGAGTTAATTGAAACTCAATCAGCAAATTTAGGAGAAAGGTTTTTATCACTTGAAAAAGGCTTAAATGACAGTCTAAAAAGCGTTCAAAAAATCTCAAAAAAAATTATTCCTATAAGAAAAGAAAAAATTAAAGGCATTACTATTTCAAGTAAGTATATAGCAGGTCTTGATAGTGGTGGTGAATTTTTCGATTTAAATAAGGGGGAAAATCAATTAACAATTTTCTTAAGCTCTGTTAATTCTTATTCTCTTTCAACATTCTTTTTGGGCTTTTATGAAAGTGTAAAAAAATTAGGTGTTGTAAACCGAGATAGTTTAACAAAGCTTTTTGGGTCTATTGAAAATGAACTGAATGGCTTATTAGTAACGCCAGATTTAAGAGCCGAAATAACCGTTTTGGTTGTAGATCTTGTAACATATAAGCTTTGGGGAATTAATTTTGGTCAAGTCGTTTTAAAATCTAATATTAATGGTCATATTGTAGGGAATAATAATAGGCCTTCTTGTGATAATTTAAAAAATAGTGAAATTTCTTTACAATTAAAAAGGGGAGAAAAAATACTTATTATCTCACCTGGATATCTTAAGTGTTCTGAAGATGTTTTTGAAAAAAATAAACTCTTATCGTATATAGAGAATCTTGAAGGAAAAGATAATAATGAGATATTAAGTGAACTTTTTTTTCAAGTTAAGAAAAATAACTTGAGTAGTGACTTTTTAAAATGTGATTCTTCAATTCTATGTTTGGAGGTTGATCCTAATGCGATTATGCAAGTTTAGCTTATTTGTTTACTTTCTTTTTAACCAATCAATTTCATTTGGGTTATTCGAAGGAAGAGATTGCTTAAAAAGTCAATTCAATATTCAGGTATCTCACAAAGGGCCCCCTTTGGGCTTTCTTTTAAATAAACTCAAAATAAAAAAGAAAAATTGTGTCATTATTGTAGAAAAAGAAAAATTAAGGTTAGTTCGCTCGAAATGGGAATTTGATGTTTGCAGATACCCGATACACATAAAAGAAGGTACTGGAGCAGTCAAAGTACACAAAAAGTTGAGAAAGAATTGTGATTTTTCTACTGAGAATAAGGATAGTTTTTGTAATTCTTTGAAAGATTTAAAAAATGCAATTTCTGATTATGGACTCATTTTCGCTCAAGGAGAAAAAGAAAATCTCCTGTCCTATCATGGTAAAGTTTACTGCACTTTTCTTTTAGTTAATTTTTATTTTGATGAAGAGAAAATTTTCAGTTTTACAGATGAAAAAAAGACATCTCGTTATTTCGGAAACCTTACAAAAATAAAGACT
>DKQD01000153.1:0-10149 GCA_002474345.1 Bacteriovoracaceae bacterium UBA7317 | reverse complement strand
AAAAGAAAAAGAGAAAATTAATGATGGGCCTGATAAAGGGCTAGAAGAAAAACCAGAAGAGAAGGCAGATAAAAAGACCTCAAAGGGCATGGGGTCTTCAAAATTAAAAGTTATCAAAGAAGTTATTGAAGAAAAGCCTCTTGATGGCACTTCTGACAATCAAAATGAGGCTAAGGAAACAGAAGACCCTGGAGTTTTTTAACTAACTGACTCTATTTTAAAGCATTTTCCAGATCATTGATGAGGTCATCTACATCTTCAATACCTGCTGAAATTCTAATAAGATTGTCATGTATCCCAGATTTTTCTCTAATTTCTTTTGGAATAGATGCATGGGTCATAATGGCAGGGTGTTCTATTAAACTCTCAACTCCCCCAAGACTTTCTGCAAGGGCGAAAAGGGTTACTTTTTCTAGAACTTTTCTTGCTTCTTTTAAGCCACCTTTTGTGAAAAATGTAATCATCCCTCCATAACCACTCATTTGTTTTTTCGCAATTTTGTGCTGTGGGTGAGATTTTAATCCTGGATAAATAACCTTCTCAATCTTTTTATGCCCTTCCAGCCACTTGGCTATTTTCATTGCATTTTTTTGGTGGGCTTCCATTCTTACTGCAAGAGTTTTTAACCCTCTTAATACTAACCATGAGTCAAAAGGTGATGCTGAAGGGCCTATTGAGTTTTGAAGGGTCCAAATTTTATTATAAAGAGCCTTATTGTTTAGCATGAGGACACCACCAACAACATCGCTGTGTCCATTTAAATATTTTGTCATTGAATGCATAACTATATCAGCGCCAAGATCCAATGGGTTTTGAAAGTAGGGACTCATAAAAGTATTATCAACAATGACTTTTGTTTTATGGGCCTTAGCAAGGGAAGTTATTTTCTTTATATCTGAAATTTTTAGTAAAGGGTTTGTTGGAGTTTCAAGCCAAATCAAAGAAATCTTTTTTTCTAATAAAGTCTTTTTTATTTCTTCAATGTTTGTGGTGTCAAGAAATATGAAATTATGGTCATTTTGAAAAACAGTTGTGAAAAGACGAAAAGTTCCTCCATAGACATCATCACCACAGATGATATTAGAGCCTTTTGGCAGTGCATGCATCATGAGTGTTATAGCGGCCATCCCTGATGAAGTAGTGATGGCATACTTTGCTTTCTCGGATGCAGCTAAGCACTCTTCCAGCCTTGTTCTTGTAGGATTATGGGATCTTGTATATTCGTACCCATTATGTTTTCCAGGAGAACTTTGTACATAAGTGGAAGTTTGGAAAATAGGAGGAATAACTGCTCCAGTTTCCTTATCTGGTTCATTTCCAACATGAATTAACTTTGTTGCTATTTCCAAATTGCTTAAGTTTTTCTTTTTCATAGATGCCTTCTTTAGAATTAATTTTTACCTGAAATAAACCTTAGGATGTCAATATTAGTAAGGACTGTTACAACTTTGTCATTTTTTGTTACAAGAACGGTTTCCTCTTGGAGTAAGGAATCAGCAACGTTGGAGAGAAGTTCTCCTATGTCTATGATTTTAAAGTCAGACTTAAAAGCTAAGGATATTGAGTCGCTGAGCTTGAACTCCCCATCAAAGACAGGCTTCAATAAGTTTCTTTCGGAAACGATACCTTCGAGATGGCCAGAGCCATATACTGGGAGTTGAGAAATACCATTTTCATCCATAACCTTAATGGCTTCACCAATAGTCGAGGTATCATTGATTGATATTAGAGGTGTCGTCTCTTTTTTCAAAGTTGTTAGGACTTCTTGAATTGTTACATTAAAAGAAGAGTCTTTATAGCCATTGTCACTCATCCAATCGTCATTAAAAATTTTGGATGCATATCTGTTACCAGAATCGGGAAGAAGCACTAGAATTTTTTTTGGTTCTGCGAGTTTTTCAGCATACTTTATAGCAGCTCTTACGGCTCCTCCAGAGCTTCCTCCAGCGTAGATACCCTCATGTGTTAAGAGGTCTCTCGTCATTAAAAAGCTCTCCTTATCACCAATGACTTCCCAATCATCAATGACATCAAAATTGTAATTGCCTGGTATGAAATCTTCTCCAAGGCCTTCTAAGACGTATGGTTTAGCTTCGCACATCTCACCCGTTTTAGCGTAGTGAGCAACGATTGAACCTTCACAATCGACACCGATGATTTTTACCTCTGGCATGACTGTTTTTAAATAAGCACCAATTCCAGAAATTGTACCCCCTGTACCAACGCCGGCCATGAAGACATCAAAGTCTCCTTCTGTCTGGTTGTAAATTTCTGGGCCTGTTGTCTTAAAATGTGTTTCTCGGTTCCATAGGTTTTCGTACTGGTTGACGTAATAAGAGTTTGGAATTGTTTCTGATAACCTTTTTGAAACGCTATAGTATGATCTAGGGTCTTCGGGTTCCACGTTGGTTGGGCAAACTATAACCTTTGCTCCGAAGGCCCTTAAATTATCAATCTTTTCTTTTGATTGTTTATCTGCCAGAACAAAAACACATTTGTAGCCATGAACTGCTGCATACATAGCTAGTCCAACGCCAGTATTACCAGAGGTTCCCTCAATGACAGTCCCACCTGGTTTTAGGTCTCCATTTTTGACTGCCTTTTCAAGAATGTATGCACCAATTCTATCTTTAATGGATCCGCCAGGGTTGAGAAAATCTAACTTTACATAGATTTCAGATTGAACTCCAGTTGCGACTTTATTGAGTTTTACAATAGGAGTGTTGCCTATCGCATCAAGAATGTTTAATTTGGCGCCTTTCATGTTTTTCTCCAATTTTTTGGTTTAGGAGGGGTTTAATTATTTTTCCAAGTTTTAGAGAGATCCCCAACATGCTTTACAGGGTTTGCATCAATAATTTCTGGGAAGATAATAAACTGGCTAAATTGGGTCTTAGCAAACTTGATCGTTTTCTCCTCTTTAGAAATCATAGATTCTTTTAAAGAAGCAAGCTTCTCTCTAGATTCTTTTCCAAGAGATGAGCCTTTAGAAGGGATATCCCATTCTTTGATATGATTTTCAAGAGATTTATTAATTAGGAAGAAGAAATTGGATTTGTGAAATGTCTCAGTGTGAGATTGAAACTCTGCAGCTTCTTGTAATTTCGATTGTTCAACGGAGGTCACAAGAAACCAGTTACAAAACTCAAAAGTGCGAAGCTGTTTTTCGAGCTCTAAAGCCTCCAGAAAGGGTGCTTTGTTTTGGTAGAGAATTGAAACTGCTTCAATAAAGTCTTGGACAAATTTTTCACCAGTTACTTGATCAAGATATTTTAAGAGTTTTTTGATTCCAGTTGAAATAAGCTTGCCTAACAGCTTCTTTGTAGGCTTCTGAGCAGGCCCTTTTGGATATATAATTGGCTTTCCTAAAAATTTAAAGATCTCAACAAAACTACTGTCAAAAAAATCTGAAATTTTTCTGGATGATTGGAGGAAGTCTATAAAGTGTTTTCCTGGTGGCGTATCTAGAATAATCGTATCGTATTTTCCACTTTCAATATGAAACTGAACCTCTATAAGTGAGAGGATTTCATTCATTCCACCGTGGGGTCTAGTTAGTATGTTTAATACGTTATTATCAATAGTATCTGCTTTTAGGATTTTGCGCAGTGTTTCCTTTGGTGACATGAGGAGGGCAGAAATAGAAAAATTATTTTCCTCAAAACCTGTAAACAAGTTTGAAGAAATATTTTCAACTTTTCCCGCATTTTGGTCTTTAATATTTAGGATTTGTTTTAATCTTTTTGCAGGGTCGATAGTGATAAGAAGCACCTTTTTACCTTTTGATCCAAGGAAAAGTGCTCTTGATGTCGCTAGGGTCGTTTTTCCAACTCCACCTGTTCCACAGAAAATTTCTAGCTGTTTTATTAAAATGGTTTGTTTAATCAAGCTATAGTCCTCATCATGTTTATTAATGAAGTGACAATATCAGCATAATCAGTACTGCTTAGAAAAGGCACAACTTCAGTAAAATCTTTTTCATATTGCTTTTTTAAGTTTTGCTCAATACTTATTTTTTCCCTTAAAAAGTTGGGTAAAGCTTCTAGTTCATTATGGTTGAGTCCTGCAAGAAGCTCGTTAAGGATAAGGTTTCCTTCAAAGAGTTTTAAACTACTTAAGCCTTTTTTTAACTCTAGAGCCTCTTGGACATTCATTATGTTAGGAAGGCAAAGAATGCAGACTTTTATGTTTTCACTTTTCTCAAGAAAGTTATGCATTTTATGAATATCTTCGACAAGTGGGCCGACTTTGAACATTTCTCTGAAATTATGGGTTGAATTAAAGAGGGATAAAGTGTGACCAGAAGCAGGGGCATCTATGACAATTGTTAGGGAAGGGTCCTCCTCTAGGCGGTTTATGATGTGCCCTAGGCTGATCATGTAGCCAATGGAAGGGGTTATATTTAAAAGAGACTTAAAAAAAGTGGTTTTAAGAATCCAGTTCGCAATTGTTTTAGAGCCAAGCTTGTTTTGGATATAGATTGCGGCACTTTCTTCTGTTGTTTGGTTTATTGTTGGAACTTTAAGGAGAGAAATTAACTTTTTAGGTTGAGTTTGATCAAAGTTAAAATAGGCTACATTTACTCCCTCTTTTTGCAAAAATTTCGTAAGGGCGAGTGCAAAGGATGTTTTGCCAACACCTCCTTTACCAGTAAAAAAATAAAGTCTTTTATATTTTGGAAACAATTTTAAAACGTGTAGTGGGTGTTTAATAGAAGCTTATAATAAGAGCCTTCAAGTTCTTTGTCCAAATCTTGCTTTATGTCAAATGGGTTATGAAAATGAATAAGCCCTGCTATTTTGAATTGCTCATTAAGTTTTAATTCCCCTCCTGCTCCAAAATGGCTACCAAAGGCAATAGAGAAGGGGGTTTTTTCAAGTACATTATTTTTGAGTCTTGTTACAGTTGGAGCATAGAAGCCGAGACCACCAAGAAGAAAGGGGGAAAAAGCATCAAACTGGAATAGCCTTCCTTTTACGCCCACTGCCAAGCCTGTAATCGTTGCCTCCCTTTTTATGATTCGATGAGAGGAATGATGAAGGTTAATAATAAGATCAAAAGAGTAGCTAGCGCTGTAATCATAATAGAGATCAAGGGTTATGCTGTCGTCACCATTTTGCCCTAATTCACTACTCAAAAATGTTTGACCTATTCCAACACCTATAGAGTGCCTTTTTAAATCTTTTGCAGATACTCTAGAGTTTGTTTCAGGTATGTCTTTTGAAACCGATCTAGACGTCTTTTGAGATGTTAAATTAATGATGTTTGGTTTTATAGTTGCTTGTGAAAAGCAATTAAATGATAAAATAGCTCCGAGGACACTTATTGAAAGTGCCTTTGGAGCTTTATAGAAATTAAACCATCTTTTTTCAAGATAACTCTTAACCATTCATGGTCCCAAGTTAGTGGTTGAATATTTAGTTTAGAGGGCTTGTTTCTACTGAAGAGTTTTGCGTTTCGCTATTTCCCATCATTGATTGAAACTCTTGAGTAACAGCTTCAGCTGCTTCTCCAGAAACCTCAACTTCTTCATAGCCTTCTAAGCCTTTAATATAACCTGTAAAAGTACCTTCTGTACATCTAATAACTCTTTTTAGAAGGTCTACATTTCCTGGTTTACTTGACTTTCTTTCTTGATCAAATAAAAGCTGGATTTGAGTCATGTAGGTAATGTCATTTTTAGTTTTGTTATCAATTACCTGAATTTCGTGACCTTCACGGATAATTTGGGCAATCTCTTCAAGAGTCACATAGCAGCTTTGGTGTGTGTCATAAAGCTTTCTGTTTTGGTATCTCTTAATAATCCTCACTTCACTCATTTTTTCCCTCATTGTTTCTAGTGTCGTAATAAATTAATAAAGTTTTAAATTAAATCAGCTATTTCAAGCGTAAACTCTTCCTCGTAAGCATAGGTAACCCAAAAACTTCTCAATTGCAGGGTTAAAAGCCTGAAAAAGCCAAAAATGTTAAGCATTTTTTTAGTTTATGCTATTAAATTAATGCTTTGCTTCGACTTCAATAACAGGTTTTGCCTAATCATGTCAACAATCTTTAAAGGAAAGCTATAATTAAGTGCATTAATTTCATGGCGTTAATCCTGAAAGAGTTTTTAAGTCTTTTATTAAAAATAAAATTTATTTAAAAAACAAAGGATTCCTGTGATTACAGATCGTTAATGATTAAAAAAAAATAGGTTTTGACCGATAAAAGAGAGCAGCCTGGGAAAAATAGGTCTCCCAGGACTTTTGGGCCCTAATTTATGAAAAATATAGCCCTCTTTCTTCTTTTGGTTCTCGCCTCCTGCTCGACTCCACAGAAGTCTATGCAGAAACAAAAGAAATCTGCTTCAACTAAAGCAGAAGTGTCAAAGAGTTCAGTAAAAAAGACTCAATCAGAGTTAGACTTGGTGGCAGCTTTGGATATGAGGGTTGCAGAGGCAAAAAAAGAAGGAAAAGAAAAAGTTAAACTTCTTTCAGGTGAACTTTTTCTTAAAGCATCAGATGCTTCTTTTAGGTCAGATTATAAAACTTCAATATTGTACTTTAATGCCCTGTTAAAACTTACTCCTAATGAGCCCTATTTAAAAAAAAGGTTTGCCATTGAATTGATTAAAGTTGGTAGATACGGAGAAGCTAAAGAGGAGTTAGAGAAGCTTTACAAATCCCATGGAAATTATTCAAATATTGGCCTTATTTTAGGAGGAATATATAGCTCTATTGGTGAAGCTAAAAAGTCAGAAAAGGTCTATAAGGAGATAATAAGTGATGGTGGAGAAAAGATGGTCGAAGCCTGTATTTTTCTCGTGAAATCATATCAAATTTCCAAAAAACTCAGAGAAGCTAAAGTCACTTTGAAAAGATGCGGGAATAAAACGGACCGAAAGGATCTATTCCTTTATTATGAGGGAAAGATTGCTCTTCAGGAGGGACATTCGAAAAAGGCAAAAAAACTTTTCAAGAGGTCATTAAAACTAAACCCTAGATACTATCCTGCTGTTATAGAATTGGGAAAAGTTTTAGAGACTGATAAGAAGTCAAAAGAAGCCTATTTAGCTTATAAGAAATATCTAGAGCGTGACCCAGCTGCCTATCCCGTTCTGAGGAAGATTGTTAATGTTCTTTTAAAGTTAAACAATAAAAAAGAAGCAATACCTTATGTTGAGACTTTGACTAGAATAGATCCAACAGATCTTAATTTAAAACTTAGGCTAGGTTTATTTTACATAGATGTAAAAAGATATGATGAATCAAAAAGCATCTTTAGAGAGCTTCTTCAGGAAGTTCCAAGTTCAGCAAAAGTTTTGTTTTATTTGGGTGTTCTGCATAAGAAAACAAAAGATTATGATAAGGCCATATCCTATTTTGAAAAGATCAAAAAAAACAACATCTATTTCAAAGAATCAATTGTTCAAATTTCTAACATATTGATGGAGAAAGCAGTTCATTTTGGGCAAAAGGATATAGATCATGAAATTGTAAAAAAGTTCATACTCTATACTCGAGACAAGTCAAAAGAGTTCCAATTTTTGAAATTGGAACTTGGTTCAATAATAGCGAGCTTTTATGAAACAATCAGGGACTATAAAAAGGCAATAGAGGCTTTGTCTTCTCTTAAGAGTGAAGAAGGTTTTGGTGAAAATCATGAATATTATTTGGCTTCCCTCTATGAAAAAAATAAAAATTATAAGAAGGCGAGAGAAATTATTGAAATGATACTAGATAAAAATCCAGAAAATCCTCATGCCTTAAATTTTCTGGGTTACTCAATGTTAGAAAAAAATGAGAATTTACCACAAGCTTTTATTTATATTAAAAAGGCTGTTCGTTTAAGGCCAAACGATGGCTATATCAGAGATTCTTTAGGTTGGTTTTACTACAAAACAGGAAAAATAAATAAAGCATTGAAAGAAATCAAAAAGGCTTGGGATCTTGTAAAATCAGATTTTGTTATTGCTAAGCATTTAGCTACTATTTATTTAAAGAAAAGAAATTATGCTTTGGCCCTAAAGTTTTATCGTGAAGCCATGAAAGCGAGCAAGACTGATGAAGAGAGAAGAGAGGTTGCAGGTTTGATAAAAAACTTGCAGGATAGAAGAAATGTGGTGGGGCCCAAAAGAATTCCAGCTTCAAATTAATGATCATCCATAGGAAAGCTTCTTGATTATCAAAGTATATTTTTCTGTTTTCCTTTTCCTACTCATTTCAGGTTGCTCCACTAAAACATTTAAAAGAAGAAATCTGGAAGATAAGTCTTTTGACTTATTAAAAAGCGGTCTGAGTAAGGTTTGTTTATCTGGCGAAGGAAGAGGACGGTTTTACACAAAGGGTGAGAGGCAAACTTTTTCTTTTGAATCTCTTTTAGATCTTAATACAAAAAGACTGGATGTTTCTTATCATTTTCCTTTTCATGGTGAGGAAGGACTTTCAATTTTTTACAAGGAAGCCCTTAAAGAGCAAATAAATTACAAAGGTTCTTTGTTTGATCGAATTAAAAAGGAAAGTCAAAAGGGAGAGGAAAAGGACTTCAGGAGTTTTTTTTCTCCTTATATGAAGAAGTTAGGAGAATTTCTCTTCCTTCTCAATTCATTTAAGGAAGCAAAGTATTTTGATACCTTTGTTAGGTGCACTGAGTTGTCCCGGGGAAATGGATTGGTAGAAGGCGAGTGTGTTTATGAACCTCTGAGTCACTCTTTTAGTTGGGAAACATCTATTAATCACTTCTCTTTTTATTTTAGCTTTTTAAGTCGTAAAGGGGGTTTGAAGTTAACTTTTGATAGAGAGAAGGAAAAGTTTTTTTCAAAATGGACACTTTCATTTTATACGTATAGTCAAGGTGAGAGACCTTTAACAATCGAGAAGTATATGACTTCATGCGCATATTAACTGATTTTTTTATGCCTCGCTGTGTCTTATTCGCCAACGGTTTTTTCACTCAAAATTGGCAAAATGATAATTTCTTTTGTATACATGCGTGATGTTGGCTTATCGCCGTGAATCCAAGTAAGACAATTAATGTACTTAAAGTGGAGAACTGACTTATGAAATTATCAAATGGAATAAGAACTTGGCTTGTGCTTTTAGGAGTTTTGTTAAGTTCTACAGGTTGTTTTAAAAAGAAAGTTGATCTTAATGAAAGGGCCCTAAACTTAGTTATAGGTGCTGACGTAAAAGGAATGGATCCAATTTACGCAAACGATGCCTATTCTAGTGGTGAAATTGCTAGAGTTTATGAAGGGCTTTTAGAGTATCACCCATTTAGAAGACCTTACACACTAGTTCCTAATCTTGCTGAGAAGCTTCCAAGCGTATCAGAAGATGGGTTAACTTATACCTTTAAAATTAAAAAAGGTATTTTCTTCCATGATGATAAGGCTTTTTCTGAAGGCAAAGGAAGAGAGCTCGAAGCCAAGGATTTTGTCTATTCTATTAAGAGGCTAGCTGATCCTAAGTTACAGTCTTTGGGCTGGTGGCTTTTAGACGGTAAAATTGCAGGTCTTAATGAGTGGAGAAAAAAGTATACTGATAAGAAGGAAGTAGACTACTCTGAAAAAATCGAAGGTCTTCAAGCTATCGATAAGTATACTTTGAAGTTTAAGCTATCCAAGAGTTTTCCTCAGTTCCTTTATGCTCTCGCAATGCCTTTTACTTTTGTTGTGCCTGAAGAAGTTGTTAAGCATTACAAAAAAGAGTTCCTTAACCACCCAGTTGGTACAGGTCCTTTTATTCTTCCTCAATTTAATCAAACAAAAAAGATTGTTTATAAGAGGAACCCAAAGTTTAGAAAAAAACTATTTCCAAGCGAAGTTAGCGCAGAGTTTAAGGGAAAAGGTATTGAGAAATACGCAGGAAAGACTCTTCCTATCATAGATAAAGTGACTGTTCACATTATGAGCGAGCCTCAGCCTCGTTGGTTGAAATTCTTAAAAGGTGGAATCGACTTTTTGAGTATACCTAAAGACAACTTCGATTCTGTTATTACCCCGTCTCAAGGTTTAGTTGATGATATGGCCAAAAAAGGTATTGGCCTTATGATTTCTCCTTCTTTGGATGTCACTTATGTTGCCTTCAATCATGATAATGAACTTCTTAAAAATGTTCATTTAAGAAGAGCTATGTCTTTGGCTTACAATGTACAAGAATCTAATAAGCT
>DKQD01000169.1 GCA_002474345.1 Bacteriovoracaceae bacterium UBA7317 | reverse complement strand
ACGAGTTATCTCCTCGAAGAGGTGACAGTATTTTTGAAAAACTCTTTCACTTTGTCCCAAAATCATTTTTGCGAGTGTGTAACTAAGAGTCTCTCCTGCCAAATTTGTGGCCATTGAGTGACGGCAACAATGCGGGCTTTTATATTTTCTACCTGAGTTTCGGTAGACTGTTTTTAATTTGCCTGAGAGTTTGTTTTTGTTGATTCCATCGAAAAGAAGGTAGTCTTTGGGGTCATTGCCGTAGCGCTTGGCCTCGAATTCTTCTTTGGCAATTTGTCTTCTTTTGACCAAGATATTAAAGGTAGAAGGCTAAAAGATAGGAACAATTCGTCCTGACTTAGCGTCTATTTTTTTTCTTGCTTTTAAAGGTTTTCTTGGGACATTTCCATCAATATCTCTGCCTTCTGGTGCTTGACTTGTGAGGACTATGTAGCCGCAGACTTTAAGGTCGTGGCCCTCAATTTCTCTTTGAAGGGCCTCTTTAGGGATTTCTTTTTTTCCGTGAAAGTCGTAGAGAGATATGCCTGTGAGTTCGCTTAGTCTCATGCCTGTTTTGTAGAGGCAGTGATAGAAGTCATTGTAGAGTTCGCCCTCATCAAGCTCTAAGAGCCTTGATTTGACCCATTCAAACTCTTCTTTATAGATAATGTCATCCACACCTCGACTTCCCTCTAAATGGTCGGGAAAGCGGTCGCACTTTGGAGAGGGCGAGGCGAGGTTTTTTAAAAACATGAGTTTTAAAAAATTATTGAGAACAGTCACACAATGGTTCATGCTTGCGTAGCTTATTTTTCGGCCTGTCCTTGCTGATTTGGCGTGCTCTTCAAGCCAATTTCTGAATTCCAGGAAGTGGTCAGACCAAAGGTTTACGTTGGGGATTTGTCTTAGGGTGATAAAGTAGCAAAGGACATAATGGTGGAGGTAGTTCATTTGTGCGTCCCAACTATTGGGGGCCCTTTTCTTGATGAACTCTTCGTAGGCAAGGCCTAACTCACTAAACTTGAGGTTATCTTTCTCCCAGGCCTTCCTGTCTTTGAACCGCTGTTTGGCCGCATCATGTTTGAGCTTCCATTTAAGGCAAAAGTTTTTGGCCTCTTTGTCCGATTTAACGTGTGGTGTATCGGCCACAGGTAGTCTTCTTAATTTTCTTGTGAGAGGATCGCGATACCTAAAGCGATAAACGACATCACCGTTGGCCTGTTTTTCTTTGATAAAATACATGTCAAAACTCCCGAAAAGGTTTTAATTTTTCGGATCAACACCGGATGGAAGTTTATGAGTTATCCAAAATTTTCAGGGTTTTCTTAATGATTACAGGGAGCTAAATGCAAAACTCCTTCGTATCCAAAAACCACAAAATTTTGCGCCTTCAAAAACGGATGATTCTCTAATAATTTCAGGTAGTTAAATTGGAAACCTAAATAGAATTTATTGGAGGTGACAGGCGGATTCAGAACGTTTTTTAAAAATAACAATAAGTTATAAAATTTTTCAAAAAATTTTATTTGTGCCTAGGACCAGGCGAAACCAGGGAATCCGCCCGCGAATGCGGGCAAGAGTACACCTTCTTCACTATATAAATATGCATGGGAACGAACTTTTGAATTAATAATATTTTGGTGAAATTAAACTGAGATTAGAAGAGTTTGCGAAGTTCTATTCAGACTATTTATAAAAAAATAGTTATGACAATACATCACATTAATTAAATAATTTTTGAATTAAGTTTTCAATAGGTCGAATAATTATATTTGAGCTTTTTTTAGTATATCCACTTGAAAAAGTCATGATTGTTGGGGTGTTTTTCTTGTACTTTTACTCACCCAGCCCCCACCTTCCTCGAGAGCATCTCCACTTTTGTTTACAGTGTGGGATATAATTTAAAGGCCAATCAAACTTATCGTAGAAAAAGCCTCCCCATCTTTTATTGATTTTTCCAGGTACACGTGGCTTTTTATTAATATCTCTACACTTAGCTTTTATTATTTTTAGAAGGTGAAAATTTCCGTCGATACAAGCAAAATAGAATGCCTTTTCCTCTTTTTGAAAACATACATTACCGTTTAAACTATTGACCTGAGCTGATTTTTCTCCATTTTTAAAAATGAGACAATTTTTGAGATTGCTATAATATTCTTCTTTCTCGTGCATCTCTTGTATCTTTTTATGACTTTTCGATAAGAATTCTTCTTTCCCTGTTTCTTGATTATATACAAGAATTGTCTTTTCATTCGTTTCCTTCTTACAACCTAAAATTAAAATTAAAATTAATAGCATAGTAGAATAAACAAATTTCATTAGAAGAGTACCTCCGAAGACTTTTCGTATCTATCGGAGGTTTTTAGAAACTTTTATATTTTTTTACACAACTAGTATAAGTGATTACTTAACGCCATATAAATTGCATATCTTTTTCTTCTTACAGGTTTTTTTGAATTTGACTGGCCAAACGTCTTTGTAAAAAAATCCTCCATACTTTATTTTTGACTTTTTATCTAGGTTACCTCGACAACTTCCCTTAGCTTCTTTTATTAAGTGAAAAGTTCCTAAATTACATACGAAATAACCAACACGGCCTTTTTTTTCTGTACAAAGTTGTATGGTAGAATTTATTTTAACAGTTCCGTAGTCATCAGGTAATTCTAATAGACAGCGACCCCACGTTTTAATGACTTGTCCTTTTTTTATGTTTTTTTTCACTTTGTCCCAATTTGAACTTAGAGATTCCTTAGAGCCAATTAAGAGGAAGAAAAAAGAGAATGTATAAAAAGCTTTTCTTAAATGCATATTTTCTCCTAAAAAAAGTAATTTTGTTGATTGTATATTTTCTACTTTAGTTCCATAATCTCTTATTAAGTACTTCATCTATCCAAGTCGCCATACTTTTTATTCTTCGAATTGGTCTATTAAAAACTTTTTTTACTTCTTTAAAGTTTCCCCTAAAGGGAATTTTTATTTGATTCCTTATCCTACTTAACTTTTGTTTAATCCATTCTTTAGGAAGAAAAGCGAGGGAACAATGTATTTTTTTTCGTACATCCATGTAATCTAACGTCGGATGGAGACAAAAAGATCTACTTACCTTCTTTAGCGGCTTTCCGGATGGATCTAAAGCCTCTCCATGTTCACTATAAGTAGTAATGCTAAATTCGTCTTCGCAGTAACCTTTTTTAACTTCTAGTGTTATGACCCATTTACCATTTGGTCTACATAAAAAAAGATCAAAACCTTTTTCAGTACCTCCATTTAGATAAGGAGAACAAATTGTTGAGCCCTTCTGGTACATGTCGTAAGTTATTTTATCGCCCCATTTGCACCCTTCCATAGAGTAAGAAAAAGCATTTGTAGAAATAATTAAATTAATAATTAAAAAGAAATAAAAATTCATAAAACCTCCCTGTTTTCATGACTACATCTTATGATGTTTAAAATAAACG
Source organism: Bacteriovoracaceae bacterium UBA7317 (assembly GCA_002474345.1). Lineage (GTDB taxonomy): Bacteria > Bdellovibrionota > Bacteriovoracia > Bacteriovoracales > Bacteriovoracaceae > UBA7317. Next base: position 754 of record DKQD01000169.1, on the reverse strand, counting down.
CTCAAAAAATTATAATAATAAAAAGACATAAAGAAAAAAAAAAATTACAAAAAAATACTTCTAGTAGGTGATTTTTCAACCCTTGAGTCAAACCTATCCAATATTGATCTTGAAACCCTTTCTTTCCCCTTTTTAAATAAATCTTAAAAATATGAAATACAAAATCACTCCATTTTTTAAAATCAATATCAGGTTCAGTAATATGCGAATCAACCTAAAGTTTTCTTAAAAACTTATCCTTCCCTTTTCCCCCTGATGTTCCACTTCACTTATTAGAACAAAAGGTGGGGTTTTACCTCTAAATGGCCTAAATCGTTCTCAAAACGGCTTATATGAGCCTTTTACCCAATAAATCAACTAAAAATGGAACAAGGAAATGGATTATGGAACAAGAAAAAAGGCAAAAATGGAACAAGAAGAGTGTGTTCCATGTTAGAAATAAATCTATTTTTCAATTATAAAGTCGAAGTTAAAAGTGCTTTAAAGTGAAAATTAATCCTCCTCCAACAACTCCATATCCTCCATAGACTGCTCCTTCTTCTTCCCTAACCGCGCCGTCTCTTCAAAGATATGGCAATACCTTAAATAAGATTTTGAGTTATGCCCTAAGATTAATTTCGCCAAAATAAAATTTAAACTTTTTCCTATGAGCATAGTCGATCGTGTATGCCTCAAGCAATGAGGCGGCTTGAAGTAAAGGCCTAACTTTTTATAGATGGTCCTTAACCTTCCATTAAGCATATTTTTACTAAGA
>DKQD01000143.1 GCA_002474345.1 Bacteriovoracaceae bacterium UBA7317 | reverse complement strand
ATTGCTCCTTTAATTTTTCAAGAAAAAACTCTTTTTAAAGTTCCAGAACAAGAGATCTTTTTTACTCTTTTTCCTAAAAAAGGGGGTAGGGCCCCTCAGGATATGTCTAAAGAACAGCTCCAAATTTTAGGACGCCTCCTCGCCAGAGTCCATACGATTGGTGAGCAAAGGGCCTCTCACCACCGCCTTAAAATAAACACGCTGACTTTTGGTAGGCAAAACCTAGATTACCTCCTTAAGGAAAACTTTATTCCAGAGCATTTAAAAGAAAGTTTTAATGCCATCTTTGAAAGAATTGATGAGCTCGTGGCCCCTGCTTTTGAAAAAGAGACCTATCATAGGATTCACGGGGACTGTCACTGGGGTAATATTATTTGGCGGGACCAAGAAGGCCCTTTCTTTATTGATTTTGATGACATGCTATGTGGTCCGGCCATTCAAGATATCTGGTTAATTGTTCCGGGAGAAGATAAGTATGCTTTAGAAGACAGGGAAATATTTTTGGAAGCTTACCAATCCATGAGGCCACTCTCCCGTCAATCTTTAAAGCTGATTGAGCCCTTGAGAACTCTCCGTTACATCCACTTTGCGGCTTGGATTGCTAAGAGGTCAAAAGACCCAGCCTTTATTAACGCCTTTCCTCACTTCTATGAAGCGAATTATTGGGAAGAGCTTCTTCAGGACCTTAGGCTTCAGTACGTAAAGATTCAGGAAACTTTTCAAAGCTCCTTTGAGAATTCCTTTAACTCATACCTCCACTAGGCCATTGGCCCTTCTCAATTCCAGTGGCAAAACTGGCCATGGTAAACCGAATCGAGGCGGGAGATTTCCCTCTTTTTGTTTTGTCCTGTAAAAAAGATCTTTATGCTTTCATGACTTTTTTTAAACTGGCCGTCCTCAGAACGAAACATAACAAAAGTCTCAACTTGCCTCCTCATATGGAACTGCCCCCAAGATAAGACACCTTCCGCAGTTTTATTCGTTAAAGTATCTCTGACCTTAAACCTCGTCCCCTTTCCAAGGAAACAATCAACTAAAGGTGCTTCACTTTCCTTTAGAACTCGACATTGACTGGCCTTTAAACTCAATTCAAAGATAGGTCTCTGAAACCCATTCGTAGAAATTCCCCAACCTTTTAAAAATGAGGAAACATTTTCATTGGCCTTGCCATTTCTCATGAAAGGCAAAATTCTAAACCTAAAAAGAACTTCCTCATCATCAATTTGCGTAAAGTTAAGACTCAAGAAAGAACGGTTTGCGGGTGACCCGTCCGTGCACTCAAAACTTCCAGTGCTTCCAAAAGCCGCTTTCGTAATGAGGAAAAGGGCCATTAAAAAGAGAAAAGTCTTATAAATCCTGATTCCATTTTTTTTATAATTCATTGTGCCTTGCCTAAGAATAAGATCAATCATTTAATTTTTGTAGATCACTTTGGTAAACTTTTTTTCAAAATGCAATACTTGGTCAGTCAATCGCCTTCTGGGGGAAAGAATGCATCATTTGGTCCCTTTTTTGAGTTTTCTAACACTCTTTCTAGGCTGTGATCATTCTAGACCAGTTGTAAACGACCCTATGTTTATAATCAAGCCATCCCCTATCATCTACGGGGAAAACGATATCCTAGACTATCACCAAGTGAGAGGCAAAAAAGTCAGAAAACTAGGAAGGTCAGTCGCCATCCAAGTTCCAAGATACAAACTAGAATACGTTGATGAGCAATATCTTATTAACCAAGACCTCTTAGAGGACCTGAATATCTGTCCAAACCATGATGCCTTTCACGAGAAGATTTCATCTCAACCCTCACTTGGGACATGCAGTGGCTTTCTCATCGAAAAAGATGTTCTTTTAACCGCATCTCACTGCGTTGAAAATCGAAATGATTGTGAAGAAAGTTTTTGGGTCTTTGGTTTTAAAAGTAACCCTCTAAATATTACACCGTCAAACTTTGAGGCCCAAAATGTTTATAGGTGTAAAGAGGTCCTAAAGCAAAATGAATCTTTGGACTACGCCATTTTGAAACTCGATCGTTCTGTCATTGGCAGAAAACCACTTAAAATGAGGCAGAGAGGTAGTGTTTTGAAAGAGTCTAAACTCGCTGTTATTGGCTACCCTCAAGGTCTTCCCCTCAAGTTTTCAATGAACGCCAAAATTAGAGATAATGAGGATGACGATCAATTTATTATTAATTCAGATACTTTTGAAGGAAACTCAGGTTCTCCTGTCATTAATACAAAAAATTACCTTGTGGAAGGGGTTCTCGTGAGAGGGGGAAGTGACTTCGACCTTAGCGAAGAATCGAATAACGAATGTTATACCATAAAGAGGTGCCCGGAAAGCCAATGCTCTGGAGAAGAAGTTTTAAGAATCAAATCCATATTTGAAAAAGACTTATAAAAAAGGCTCCTTTTTTTTATAAAAACCGATACAATAATTCCAAGCATAAAATTAAATTTTTAATTCACTTAAACCAAACTTCCGGGAGAACCTATGAACTCAAAAAATATACTTATTGTTCTTTTACTTGCCTTAATTGCTGCTGGAGGGGTTTATCTTGGCCAGAGGAGTTCTTCCGAAAAAACAGGAGCGGAATCGAAACAAAGCACCCCCTCTAACACAAGCAAAAAAGAAGGCCCACAGTTAAAGGCTGCTTCTGGTAATGATCCATCAAATAAGTCTCCAGAAGGCAAAACGAGTTCCTCCCAAGGCCCAGTTCCGACAGGTAGCGACGAAAATGCCGGCCCAACGAAGAAAAGGATTTACAATGAAGACCCTTATTGGAACAAAATAAAAAGTGACCCTCAAGTCGCGCGTCTGTTTAAAAAAACGCAAAGATTTTTTAAAAATAGCCCAGAAGCCGAGGACTTTGCCGTTTGGATATCTGCTGGCTTTGTCATGGATGAAAATCCAGATTATGGCGCCCTCATAGGAAAAGCACTTAAAGAAATTGACAAAAACAAAGAGGAGAACTTTAACCACCTTAAAGAAACTCTAAAAGGTTTTACCCCAGAAGAAAGCTTCATTAGGGGTATGGCAATTAATTTAGTTAACCAAATGAGCTTATCCGGAGAAGATAAAGTTTCTTTCTTTGGAGCCGAGTCAGCGAGAAAAGTACTTCTCGATAAACAAGGACGTTTTTCTCCAGACTCACTTAATATTACAACTTCTATGATTTTCATGAAGCAAAATATAAAATCAGAAAGTGAAGCCTTAAGCTATGCAACTGAGAGCCTTAAGAAAAACACCGACCCTGCCATTAGGAAAAAACTTATTTCAAGGTTTGTCACTTATTTTCCAGAAATTGAAAAAGATTTGGAATCTTATAAATAGGGAGAGGAAGAGGGTGTAATCCGCCTTTCTCATTGAATCTCTATTTTTGTCTCATAAAAATCTTTACTCTCTTCATTTATATAAAATGCCTCTATTCTTTCAGAGGCATTTTTTCTTATGTCTTTGAAAAAAAGCTGAAAATCAAAAAAGTGTAAATTCCCATCGTAAAGTTCTCTGGTCCAGTTAAGAAAACGCCAGACCTTAAAATCCCACAAATCCAAAGCCTTTACAAAAAGCCTTCCCTTTCGGCATTGTGCCCATACTTTCTTTTCCTCATAGTCATAATTTTGTTCTGATACAGACTTTAACATCCCCTTATGGTTCCCCCTCCCCATAAGAACTTCATCGACTTTCCAACTAAGCGGATTTGTACACAAGACATCCTTCCCTGTGACAGACTCCCACCCGGTTGGGTACCAGTGAATGCCCTTGATTTTCTCCAAAGCACTTCCTTCATCAAAGCTGTCCCAATGAATAACACAACCGATATCATCTCTCTTTTGGCAAGGTTTAACTTTTTTATAAACCCTTTTAAAATAGTCCTTTGGGAATTTGTAACCAAGAACATAAGCGGCCACAAATTTATTTTGAAGCTCCTTCCCGTCAATACGGTCTTTGATTAACCTCATCGCATGCAATGTTCCTTGGCTATGACCGGCCAAAATAAATGGCCTTCCCTTATTATGTTTTTTAATAAAAACGTCAAAGGCCTTTAAAAGGTCCTTATAGGCAAATTCAAAGGCCTTCACTCGGGACACAAAGTTTTCGCTACTCCTTGAAGCTCCAAGACCCGCCTCCCTATAATGGGGTGCATAGATCCGGCAACATTGATTAAAAACTGACGAGTGCTCAGAAATAGATTTATCTATAATATTCAAAACAAAACTAGGTGACTTTAAATCATAATTCCATGCATTCCCTACCCAAAGAGCGGTTGGGTGGATGTAAAAAACATCTACTTTTAGCTCTGATTGAACTTTATGCTCATTAAGGGGCCACAAGCTCGGGTTAAAAAAGTCAGGTCTAGATACCCAAGCGTCATTATTTTGGTAATCAGGCTCCGTTAATGGAGTCAATGGCCTATAAGGTTTTTTTATAGAAATGACCTTTCTCGCTAAAAAACCCGAACCCAACCCCCAAACAAGAAAAATTAATAAAGGCAGGATTAAAACTCTTTTTTTCATGATCTCTTTCTCACTTAAGATTTGTTGAAATCATTTATAGGTTACTCGCTTTTACAAGTAATGAAAAATGGCGCTTTCTCCTAAAAAACCAATTAAAAGGTGGGGAAAAACTGAGCAAATTTTCCAACATTTTTTAAAGTCCCTTGATTTTTCCAAGGTTTACTGTACAACTCAGAGTGAGTCTTAAACTTCTATAAAAAAAGAAAAACATATGATGTTTCAAGAGAAATTAGAAAAAATGGCATTTAACTTCTTATTAGAGGAAGGAAAAGATCCAAACAAACCCCTCAATTCGAAAAAAGCCGAACAGCTTCTTATAAAGGCTTCCGAAGCTGTATTGACTCTTCTTGCAATCAAACCCTTTGAGCTAAAGGACAACATTAGGACCCGAAACTCGAGATAAGTGGGGCGGTCCCTTTATTTTGAAAGCAGCCTTTCTCAACTCTGTGCGTTTTGCTTTTCAAAGTACTTTGTAAGCTCTTTTTTGTGCTCGGCACCTAATGTAAACATACCACTTTGCTTTATGTCGGTTTTGGCCAGCTCTTCGAACACAGAAAGCTCGACCATGTTTAAATAACCGTGAACGTTCTCAAAATCTCTTGGGTTCAAGTTAATCATACTTAAAATTTTCTCGGTATCCATCATAAAACACTCCAGATTGATCACTTTATGAGCATGAAATTAAACCTTCCTTTAAACACTTTGACTAGACATTCATCTATAAATTATGTTGCTCTTAGGGCCATAAAGCGAAACCTTAGACCTCTGGAGCAATATTTATGAGACGCAAAATAGAATCTTATGTAGAGGAGAGGATCAACCCTTTTTTAAAAACTCACCAAGGGCTTCTCGAAGTTGTTGACCTAGATAATGACATCCTTATTATTAAGCTCATTGTTGAATACGACAGCGAAGGAAAAACCAAGCAAACCCTCCTAAATTCAATCAGGAGCGCCCTTCACGAAAAGTTCCCTCAAATTAATAAAATAGTGGAGGTCTCTTCCCTAAGCTATTCCTAAGCATCTGATATTACTTTGGCCCTTTTTCTTTAACGCAACACTTAGCCTAAAATTTTTACGCATGGCAACCTATTTTCTTGAGACAAGTCCCAAGAACTGATAGGAAAGATCATCTTTTTGAGAGTGAAACGAATCTTTTCCTAGTGAGGTACCATGATGAAATTATTGACCCTACCAACACTTCTTTTGGCCCTAATTCTAACTGCTTTTGGCCCATCTGAAGCACAAGCGCAAAGTGAAACAAGTTATAACGAATACCGTAACTTATTTGAAAGCTACAAAAGTGAAGATTTTAAAGACGAAGAATTAAAGTCCCTTTTCGACAAACTTGTAAGGTTACCAAATAACCGTCCTTTCATTCGTTCTTATATTAGAGCAGTTCAAACACCTTATGCACCAGTAGGATCTCACGCAGGCGAAAAGTTTTTTAAATCCCTTTCATGGTATAACGACACAACAAAAGGTAACAAAGACGGAATTTTTACACTCCAAGAGCTTGATAATGTTTTTAACAACGAAGTTAGAACTTACCTAAATCACCTACAAAGAGGAAGCGCAGATGAGGCGAGAATCGCATCTTGGAAAATGCTTCAAAAATTAAGACTTCTTCAAAAAGAAATCACTAGACTAGGACAACCTGGTTACTACTACACACCAAGGGCAATGTTCGAAATAGACCACAATAGCCCATGGAATAGACACCACACAATTCATGGTCAAAGAGACTTCGAAGAAAGAGTTATCAAGGCCTCTTTTCACAAGCCAGTACTAGTTAAATATGGACTTACATATTGCGTGCACTGCCTACTTCTTGAAAACCTTGGATCGGTTCCAGCTGTTCACGAGAGGTATGGTCACCTAACTGATGTTTATAAAGTTTGGTGGAACCCTAAAAATGAAGCCTTTGCAGAATTAAACCAAATTGCAAATGAAGAAGGTGTTACTAGCAGTCCAGTTTTCATCCTCTACAAAGATGGAAAACAAATTAAGAAAGGTTACGCATTTCCAGATGAGCGTGGTGAAGGTATCGAAGACTTCATAGCTCCAATCCTTTAAAATAAAGCAAAGTTAATAAGAAATAAAAAATCCTCCACTTAGCTGGAGGATTTTTTATTTCTGGTCTCCTAAACCACAACAAGTACTTTTATTGATGACCTTTTTAAAGCCATTAAGCCATTGTTTTTATTGAGAATTATTAGAGGACTGATTAGAGAAGTAAGGAACCGAGAACTTTTTACACATTGAGTCATTTCACCACCTACTCGCCGGAAAAAGTGCTATAAAGGAGCAACTTTTTATTTACCAACTTCTTTTCCTAGTAGGTGTCACTTATGAAAAAAGCAATCCTAATCATACTGTCTTTTATTACAGCAATCGTTTTCCAAACACCCGCTTTCCCTGCCGTTGAAACAGGACTAGACCTCAACAAAGATATGATGGGTCTTAGAATTAAAAAAAATAGCGATAACCCGGTTAAAAGTGGGCTCATGAACCTTCAAGTTATTAAAAAAGGAAATAATTATTATTTAGGTGGCAGTTACGATGTTGATAAGAAGTGGTGGCTTCCCATTAAAAAAAGAGACTCTCTAGATGATAGGGCAATACCAGCGGTCATAGGAAATTACGATAAGCTTATGAAGGTACTAGAGGATATGAAAACAGAACAGGTTCAAACCAAAAGGTACGGGTTTGGATCTATAACATTCATAGGTGAAGAAACAGTTAATGGCGTTAGCAACTGCTTGAGGTTAAAAGTTAAAAGTGGGATTGGTGAGATTGAGCTTTGGGTTCACCCAACACAAGAACTAGATTATAGTGACTTTAGGGCACCAATTTTTGTCAAAGTTATAGCCAATGCAAAACTACCTGTCGTTGGAAAGTATATGTTCGAATTAGATCTTGAAAGGCTTAATCACGAACTTCTCTAAAACTCCTATTAAAAAAATCAATTAAATATTTCTTAAGTAGGCCTACCGTTGGTCTACTTAAGTCGTTTAATCGACTAAATATTTTCCCCTCAAAAATCAAAATAAAATTGGTATTCATAGTACTCATGAAGAGTTCATGGGAACGCAATACATCGACCTTTCTAAAAGTGAAGACTACCGTGGGTAGACTGTGAGCTTTACTTTTGGCATCCTTTACAAAAACTTAAAATGCGGAGCATTACTGGGCCTGAGCAAGGGCTTTTAGAACCTTGATGGAGTTTAAAGCCCTTTTTATTTCAATCCTAGAACAAATCTCCTCTCATGACCTCCAGTTTAAAATGGATAAATGACGTCAAATTGGCTAGTATGTCGTTTTTAAAACTAGTCAGGAACAAAGCGATGATTGATGAAGAACTAAAAGGCCTCCAAGATGATTTGGCCAAGGTATTACATAGAGTAAAAAAGCCTAAAAAAGCCGTCGTCACAGCGGGGATGCCCTACGCTAATGGCCCTCTTCATATTGGTCACCTGGCCGGTGCTCATGTTCCTGCGGATATTTACTCACGATGGCTAAAAATGCTGATCGGTCCTGAAAACGTTCTTTTTGTTTGCGGTACAGACGACCACGGCTCGAACTCTGAGGTTGCGGCCAAAACAAAGAATATATCCACAAAAGAGTTCATAGATGAGATACATTCAAAGCAACAAAAGACACTTAAAGACTATTCTATTGAGCTTGATGTTTATACAGGAACCTCCAGAGAGGAAACATTCGAACACCACAAGAATTACTGTCAGGATTTTTTAAGAAAACTTCACGATAATAAGTTCCTCACTAAAAAAACTTCTGAGCAATGGTATGACCCCAAGATAGAAATGTTCCTCCCCGACCGCTTCGTCTATGGAGAATGCCCGAAGTGCGACCATAAAAAAGCTTATAGCGAAGAGTGCGACTCCTGTGGTGCTAATTATAAAGCCAGTGAACTCAAAAACCCAAAAAGCACAGTTAGCGATGGTAAACCGGTTTTAAAAGACACTGACCATTGGTGGCTCGATATGTGGCAAGTCACTGATGAACTCAAAGAATGGATAGAGGGAAAGAAAAAGACCTGGAGAAAAAGCGTTTACTTAGAAACAATCAACACAGTCTACCCTTCTCTTGTTTTTTCTAATAAAGACGAAGAAACTTTTAAAGGACTGAAGGTCGAGCTTCCCAAGCACAAGAGCCGTTATGCACCCGGGAAAAAAATTGTTGTTCAGTTTGATAACCTTGTTGACCTTGAAAAAGGAAAACAAACCCTTACCAATAATGATATTGAAACAGAGCTTATGGATGGATGGGCCCATCGTTCTATAACGAGGGATGTTTCATGGGGCATTCCCGTTCCAAAAGATAGAGATGAAGGCATGGAAAACAAGTCTCTTTATGTCTGGCCTGAGTCTCTTATTGCCCCTATAAGCTTTACCCAAACGGCATTAAAGAAAAAGGGTCTGGATCCTGAGCTCTATAAAGAATTTTGGACAGATCCAGAATCCAATGTTTATCAGTTTTTAGGACAAGATAACGTTTATTTTTACGTCCTAATGCAAGGAGCGATGTGGCTTGGAACCCAAGAGGCAAAAAACCGCATGCCAAAGAAGGGTGAACTTCAATTAACAGATATCTTCAGCAACTACCACCTCCATATGGATGGCCAAAAGATGAGTAAGTCGACTGGCAATTTCTACACAGGTGACCAGTTTCTTGAAGAGATGGGTTATGACTCAGATCAAGTCCGCTACTTTCTTTCTCTTTTAAGCCTTCCTGAAAAGAATTCAAACTTTGACTTTGAGACATTTCAAAAAAGAAATGAATTTTTGGCCGGACCTTTAAATGCTGCTTTTGAGAAACCAATATCAGCGGTCCACTCAAAGTTTGATGGTAAAGTACCTACAGGAAAACTCATAGGAAAAACAAAAAAGGAAACTTATAAGATTGTTCAAAATTATATAAGAATGATGGAAAAAGCTGATTACCCTAAAATTCTTTTTATGATTGAAAACTACGCTCGTATTATTAATAGCCTCTTCACTCAATTTAAGCCACATGATGACCGCTTCGACATGGAACAAAGAAAAGATGCTCTCTTTTCAAGCTTTTTCATTTTAAAAAATATCATGATTATGCTTTCTCCCTTTGCTCCTAAAACAATGGATAAATTGAGAAAGTCTTTAAATCTAGGTGCATCAGTTATAAGCATTGAAGAATTAGGGAAACCCATGCCAAAAGGCCATTTAATTGGAGAAAAAGCCGATTACTTTCCAGCGCCAAAAGAGGAAAAAGAAACTTAAGGCCGTACTTAAGCTTCCTAAGCACTCTTTTTTAAAGGCTTACTTTCACTAATGCCAACTTCCGAGCAACTTAAGGACCATAAACCATCTTCCAAGTTTCGGTCATTGGCCTTTGGGTTGGGCGACTTCATAGGCCATCCCCCTTCATTGCAATCCTTATCCCGATACATTGAAGTCTGGGAATAATATTCCCCAGCGTGGTCAGGAATGTCTTCATCTAAGAGAGTATGCAAACTGGTCTGGGCACCATCATCAGGATTGATCACACCAATTATTCTAAAGATTAAGTTTCCAATAGTTTTTTGAACCCAATCGGGCATCATATGTCTAGAGAGGTTCGTTTTAACCATACCAGGGTGAACACTAATAGCAGTGACTCCTGTTCCCTCTAACCTTCTCGCCAAACTTTTGGCATGAAGAAAATTCGCAAACTTTGACTGGCAATAAGCAGCTGCCTTATTGTATTTCCTCTTTTTAAAATGAGGATCTTTTAGGTCAATATCCGCAAATTTAACAAGGCCCGGTAACGAATCATGAGCGCTACTAGAAAGGATAATGATACGTGAGGGAGCACTTTTTTTTAAGATGTCCATTAATAATTCGGTTAAGAGAAAATGGCCCAAATGATTGACCCCAAACTGCATTTCAAAACCATCCTTAGTGTAGCTTTTAGGACACATCATAATACCTGCATTGTTTATGAGTCCATCCAGTTTTTTATAATCATTCAAAAAGAGTTCAGCAAAATCCCTTACAGAATTTAGATCCGCCAAATCTAGTTTTAAAACTTTTGATGACCCTTTATAATTTAGTTTTTCAAACTTCTTTTTAATCCTTTTGCCGTCGTTAGTATTCCTACAGGCCATAATGACATGAGCACCTTGTTTAACAAGTTGTTTTGAAGTTGTTAGCCCAATACCACTGTTGGCGCCAGTCACAATATAAGTTTTTCCAAACAAGTCTTTGTCGAGTAAGTTTTCATCACAGACAAGTGTCTTGGGTAACATTCCCATGACATACCTCCTCCATTAATTATAAATCTAATCAAAGTTTTTCTGATAAATAACAATCCCATCTGTTACATAGACAAAAACTATATTTGAAATAGTGCTTTAAAAAAGAAATCGTTACTTAATTTTTAATAGTGTTAAATTTGGCCAAACCAAAGTAAAGTTATAGCTAGATCAAAAAACAAAAACTTATCATCAATCAATTAACGGTGTTTTAAAAAAGGACTCGAACTTGAAAAGATCAATCAACGATTTTCCTGTGCAAATCGAGCAAGATATAGCCTGGGGAGAAATGGACTCCTTTCAACATGTTAATAATATTGTTTACTTTAGGTATTTTGAGAGCGTTAGAATTGTTTATTTTGGAAAAGTAAAAATAATGGATATTATGAAAAACCTTAAAATAGGTCCCATCCTTGCTGAGACCACATGTAAATTCATTAGACCTCTCTCCTACCCTGATCAGATCACGATTGGTGCCGTCATAGATGAAATCCAAGAAGACCGCTTTTTAATGAGTTACGCAGTTGCCTCCAAATCAAATGATAATAAATTGGCTGCAGTTGGAAGTGGACTAGTTGTTTATTACGATTATGGAAAAAACCAAAAGGCAAAAATTCCTGATGAAGTTCTTAAAGAAATTCATTTAATTCAAAAAGGGATTTAATACCTCATTTTATCCTAATTTCGGCCCAATGTAGATGTCAAAATCAAAAAAAACATTAAGGATCGATACAAAGAATAGGTCAAGATATATAAGTCATTCTATTTTACTTTATAAAAAAATATTATTTGAAAAAAACATAAAAAAAACCTTTCTAATCAATTTTTTCTTATTAATTCCGATTAGGTAAATGGTTGATTTAACATTTAATTTGAAATTATTATGAATCGTTTTTCTATGTTAATTCTTAGAATTATTGTAATTTTTGGGTTAATACTAATTAACAGAGAAGTTCATAGTTCTTCTTCTGAAGAAAAATGCTTTTCATGTAATATAAAAATTGAAAATTTAGATAAACCTTTCCCACTAACCGGTAATTGGGCCTTTACTAGAATCGATAACTTAGAAAATAAAAACCCCAAAGAAAAATTTGGAAAGAATTGGGTTCATATTAAGACTCCTGGTTCTTGGAAAAATGCCTATAATGATGAAAAGCTCTATAAGGTTGGCTGGTATAAAGGTAAATTTCATTTTTCAAAAGACCTAATCGGAAAAGACGTAAGACTTTTAATCGATACTTATATGGCTGAGACAAAGGTTTACTTGGACGGTAAGGCGGTTTATGAAAGGTCAGATAAAGATTCAGTAAACCGGTATTTTTCATTGCAGCCAATACCTATAAAATTTAAAATCACAAAAGAAAAGCATACCATTGCAATTAGAATTAATTCAATCCTCATGCAAGGAATCTATCAACTCCCTTTTCATTTAAGACCCTACAAAAAGTTTGATCCAGAACTTTCTCTTTTACTTTTTTTTGGAGGTAATTTTAGAAGTATCTCCGGCTTTGCCTTTCTCCTTTTTGGTATTTTTTTAATATTTGTTTTTTATAAAACAAAAAATGAGTTTTATCTATTTTCTGGGTTGAGTGGTTGCCTTATCTTTCCCTTTTTCTTTTTTAACCTAGACTTTGTAACAAGCTTTATTTCACCAAAAAATGCCCTAATCGCGTCATATTTTGGGATGCCTGGAATGATGTATACCCAGTTTAAAGTGGCGGAACTATTTTATAAAAAATTACCTAAACTAAGTGTCTTTTATAGTTTAACTGCTTCAATCGTTGCAATAATATTTTTATACCTTTTAATCGATTTTAATATAAAGATTTTCCATATCGTTAGAACCTTTTCCTTTTTAGTCGCCTTTTTAACAAGTTTTCTTTTGTTATTCATGACTGTTATGGGAATAAAAAACAAAGTAAGTGGAGCGAAAATATTTTTTATTGGCATAATGTGTTTAGTTATTTCAGTGTTTAATGATCTTTTCAACGCTCTAGGTTTAATCCAATCGTACGGCCTAGTCTCATTAGGGATGATAATATCAACCACATCTATTCTGATAGTTGCAGCCAATAACTATACTGGAACCTATGTGGAAAACAAAAAACATCTAAAAGAAGTTACAGACCTTAAAGATAACTTGGAAGAAAAAGTAAAAGAAAAAACTTACGCTCTTGAACTGGAAATGGAAAGTACTGAAATTATGATGGAACAAATCTTCAATCAGAAAAAAAAGCGCGATTTACTGCTTGGTAGTTTGAGCGAGGGTTTTTTAACAATTAATAAAGAAGGAATTATTGAAGAAGGTGCGACAAGAGTCTCTCAAGACCTCCTGGAAGTTAACTTAACAGAGTCTGAGGTAGAAAAAATAGAAATATGGGATGTCTTATTCCAAGAGGGAGAAAAAAGAGACATTTTTAAAAAATGGATTGAGAAGGTTTTTGAAAGTAAATTTTCTTTTAGAGACCTAAAAGGACTTGCACCTAAAAAATTTGAAGGAACGAAAAAAAAACATATAGAATTAGAATTCAGACCAATTTATGAGAAAGAATCGAAAATAAAAGTAGATAAAATAGTTATTATTGCATCAGACAAAACAAAAGAAGTAGAACTAAAAGAACAATTAAATAGAGATAAAGAAAATATTGAATTTATAAATAAATGCCTTCAAAATCCTCTTGAGTTTGTGGATCTTATTTTTGACACACAAACTCTTATCCATGATTTTTATTTTTCCTATAAAGGGGAAAAAGAACTTCTTTTTAGAGGCTTTCATACTTTAAAAGCAAGATTTGGTCTTTTTGGTTTAAAAAAAATAACAAACTTAATAGATAATATAGAAACCGCCATTTCTGAAGAGAAAGTAGGAAACATGAAAAGATCGATAAAATTATTGGATGAAAAACTGATATCCTTTATGAAAACAAATAGGATCATAGTAGAAGCTGCTAATAAAGCTCTCGTTGAAGAAGGAAGTGCCATTCAAGTCTCCGAAGTGTTAAAAAGAGCTAAACAATTTAACGTCACGTCAGATTACATAGATTATATAAAAAAAGAGTACCTTTATTCAGATATTAAAACAAAATTTGAGCGCTATGTTTCTTTAGTCAATGAATTAGCACAGAGGCAGGATAAATCAATAGAAGTAAAAATATCAGGTGAAGAAATATTGGTTGATACTAATAAATACTCAAAATTTATAAATAGCTCTATTCATATTTTTAGAAATATGGTTGATCATGGAATTGAACCTGAAGATGAAAGGATTGCTAAAACAAAACCGCAAAAAGGAAAAATTAAACTCCTCTTTAAAAAGGATAAAAGAGACTTTGAAATAGAAATACAAGATGATGGACAAGGGATTGACCTAGATAAAATTAAGAAAAAAGCCCTCGATGATGGATTAAAATCAAAAGATGAAATATCAAATTTTAAAAAACAAGAAATATTGAACTTAATTTTTCTTCCTGGTTTTTCAACGAAAGAAGATGTCACAGATATATCTGGAAGAGGCGTGGGGATGGATGCAGTAAAAAAAGAAGTTATAGACCTTAACGGTGATATTCAAGTCAGCTCAAAGATAGATGAAGGAACAACCTTTGTCATTAAGTTACCTCTATTAAAATGACTTAATACAGGTAACACTAAAGTAATTTTAAAAGAAACTTTTTTTAAGAATTTTTTTCAAACTTTCTAACAACCGACATGGGAAAAAGATTATAAAAAATAGGATGTTTAACCCTTAATAGAAATTGAAAATTGAGTACCGACACCTTTTTCAGTACTAATATCGATTTCACCACCAAGTTTCTCAATATTTGTGCTAACAACATCCATTCCCACACCTCTTCCTGAAAGCTCACTTACCTCATCTTTTGTTGATAAACCTGCTTTAAAAATGAGCTTAAGCTTTTCTCCCTCACTCATATTTTGGACTTCGTCACTTGAAACGATGCCATTTTCAATGGCCTTTTTGGTTACGAGATCTGAGTCAATTCCTGCTCCATCATCCTTTATATTTATTCCATAACCATTAGAATTCTTCTTCACACTAATGATGATATTTCCCGTTTCGTTTTTATTTTCTTTAACCCTTGTTTCGCTTCCTTCAATTCCGTGGTCTACAGAGTTTCTGACTAAGTGAATAAGACTGTCATTTAAGAGGTTTTGCTCATCTTGGCTAATAAAGATATCATCACCCTCGACTTTAAAAGACACATTCTTTCCGGACTCTTCTGCCGTCTCATCAACCACTTTTTTAAACCCGGATAGAAAGTCTTTAAGAGGCGTTTTTAACAGATTAGTAAAATTAATATAAAGCTCTTTCATATCGTTAGTAGGCGAGTCTCCTATAACTTTATTAAGTGAGCTCTCAAGAGATGCTAAATTATCCTTATGAACTTCGTGGTACACAATTTCCCCTGCGCTACCATCTAGACTAATAGAAAAGACTTCTTCTGCCACTTTTATAAAATAATCTAGGAGGTTTCTGATTTCGACTAATTCATTACAAACCTGTTCTCTTCCTTCTTCATTAAAATTTTCAAAGTCCTTTTTTATATCCTCAAGATCACTTTCTGCCCTATGAATAAGCTCACTTAATAGCGTTGCTCCAAAACCTCGAGCATTACCTTTTAAAGTATGAAGATGTCTGAATACGGTATCAAAATTCTTTTTATCTATTTCTTGACCACTCTTTTTATGCATTATTTGAAGAGACTCATCGACTAGGAAGTCTGAATTTCCTAAAAACATTTTTAACTCTTTAGAGTGAGCAGCTATTCCTTTTCCATCATGTGGTGCCAATTCATGAAGTACCCTAGACCTTTTATTCGATTCGGCTTGAGTTTTAGCCACTTGGGCCTCTAAGGCCACTTTTTCTGTAATGTCTTCACATGAAAACATAATTTCTTTTATATCTTCATCAAGTCCCCAAATTGGATTAGGAAGAACTGAGATGATCCTTTCTTCGCCTTTTACATTTATAGTTGTTTTATGGATAAAATAACTTTCATTTAGGTCCCATTGAAGATCATTCCCACCAATGGATGTTTCAAGGGCTGATTTTAAGTTCCCAAATTCTTCTGACTGAGGATCAATATTGGCATATAAAGTTTCATAGACGGTCTTACCCGCGATTTCTGTATCAAAAAGTGTATTTGAGTAATCACTAATCGCTTTATCCTGAATAACACCAAACAAATCAACTGAAAAAACCGCCTGACTCATATTATGGAGAAGGTTACTAACAGAGTTTTTCTCTTCAGCTAATTCAACAGTTCTTTCTTCAACTTTTATTTCTAGATTATCTTTAAGTTCTGTAACTTCTTTAAGGTTTTTTTGATTATCAAGATAAGTTTTAGCAAAGTTTTTAGCACTTAAATAAAGGACAACGAAAATTAAGATCATAAAACCAAATTGAACTAGGTTATAACCATTAATTATTGAAACTGCACTTAAAACGGAATAACCTGAAAAAATCCCAAGGGAGATTTGTCCAAAAAGGAGCGGACCGAAATCAGTCCCAAAAGGTTTCCGATCCCTCAACATGAGAGTAATTAAAATTATTTGATTTGGTATGGCCGTCGCGAAGCCCAACTTTCTAAAAGTTAAAAAGAGACCCTGATGATCGACCGGATTAATAAGAAAAATAAAAACAAATGAACATATGCCACAAACAATGGCTGGCGTAAGCCAATACCACTTAAATTTTATATAGTGCCTCACAAAAAGTGCTGAGTAAATAGACGAAGGTAGAAGTGTGGCGTAAAAAAGAGAAGCTGAAGCATTCTCTCCTATAAATCTATTGAAAAGGCCTGCCCATGCAATAAGTGAAATCCCACAAACAATACCCATAAATGAGGGAACTTTATAAAAAGATTCTTTCGTTTTAAGAAAAACAAATAAAAATAAAAGCCCTGCCATAAAAGCAGCAGCGCCACCCACAATTAAAATATCAGTTAAGAGAAAGTCCCAGAGGTTTATAAAAAAATCATTTTCTTTATAGGCCCTTAACTGAAATGGTTTAGCGTGAAAGCCTTTCATAAGGAAGGTATCAAATCTAGCGGTTAATGTGTGGACTTTTTTAGTAATCGTAAAAGAGGCAACCATTCCGCCTGTAGTAATATTCTCTTTTTTAGACTTAAGTTCCCCCTGAGAAAGAATTAATTTCCCATCAAGATAAAGCTCAAACTCAGGCCAAAAGGTAACAGCATACAAATTCACTTTTTGACCAATTAGCTTTTCATTAAAATTGAGGATTCTTTTGTGCCAACCTACTGTATATAGCTTTTTATCTCCGTAAAATTTTCCCCACGCAGCAGGTAACTTGACAACCCTCCACGAATCCAAATTTATATTATTTTTTGAATTTTCTTTTTTATCATCTCTAGTGAAAAGCCACTTCCCGGAAAGTTCAATAGGCTTATCTAAGGAATTAATTTGTAAGGTCGTTTCTTTTATTTTAGCACTGCTTTCCTCTCCAAAAAGATTCGTTCCAGAAACTAATAAAATGAGCGAAATGAGGATTAATTTTGTCATAAAACTCTACTTATTTAATTTACACACTAGACATCACTTTTCAATACCATTTTACTCAGACAATTCTAAACCATAATTCAAAAATAAAAAAAAAAAAAAGAAAAAAAATATTTTTGAAATACTTTTTATTTTTTAAACAAAATTACTCTAAATAATTCCATAAAAACCACTTAGGAGTCACTACTAAATTTTTCAACAAGCAAATTTACTGTTCCTAAAAATGTCTCTTTTTTTATTGGTTTTAAAATCCAAGTTTTGATTCCTGCAAGCTTTCCCTTTTTTTTCATTTCTTTACTTGCATCTGTTGTAAGGATCATAATAGGAGCTTTTGTCATATTTTCATCAAATATTTTTTTGGCCATTTCTAGCCCATTCAGCTCAGGCATATGAAGGTCGGATACAATTAAGTCAACCTTTCCACCCTCTTGCTTTAAAATCTCAATTCCTTCAAGTCCATTAGATGCTGAAACAACGGTGTATCCCCCTTTTTCTAAATCTTCTACTAGTTTTTCCCGATACTCTACAGTATCCTCAACTAGCAAAACTTTTTTACCCACAACAGACCTCCGTTGATCATTTTTCTGGTATTGTTATTTGAAATTTTGTCCCTTTTGAGACAGTGGAAGAAACTTTAATTTGTCCTCCCATTTTTAGTATCATATCCTTAACGGCATCCATTCCCACACCTCGACCGCTAATCTCAGAAACACCCTCTTTCGTGCTAAGAGAAGGTAAAAAGATAAGGTTTAATTTATCTGCCTCTTTCATATTTTCGTCTTTTATGGCTCCTATCTCTAAAGCCTTTTTATAAAGCTTTCCAGAATCAATGCCGCTCCCATCATCCTCAATATCTATTTTTAAGAAGCGTCGATTTTTTTCATTTTCTTTTGAACAAGTAATAACTAAACTTCCTGATTCTTGCTTTCCTCTTTTCTTTCTTTCTGCGGGCGCTTCGATACCATGATCCAATGAATTCCTCACAATATGAGTGAGAACCCCTCTTAGGTCCTGGGCCTTTTTTGTATCAATTAAATCATCATCTCCATTTACAATCAAAGAGACTTTTTTCCCTAAATCTTCCGACATCTCTTCTATATTTTCCTGGAATGATTTCATTAAGGACAAGAGAGATTCATTATTAATTCTTTCAAATACCTTTTCGAAATTATCTTTATCAAGTTTCCCTTTTTCTTGAAGATTCCAAATTTCTTTTTTAACCCAAGTAATGTTTTCGGTAGGAACGCCCTCTTCGATTGATTGATTTAATTTTTCACTATAAATTTTTATATTTTTTAGAATTTCGTCTAACTCTTTTTTAATTTCCAAAGTCGAATTAGTTATACTAACTTTGACATCTGGCTTTTCAAGCACACCAGCAACCTTATTTTCTTTAATTTTTTCTAAAACGGAATCTATCTTCCCAAAAACCTCATTTTCATTTATTGCCAAACAAAACTTTGAAAAATTAGTAAATTCATCTTCCAAAAAGTTGATATAACCTAGCCAATTGTCTGTTTCATCAAAATTATTAAATTTTTCGTATTTTTGTCCCATATCTTTTAAAATGTCACTATTTACATTAAATCCCATTCTTAGTTGTTCGTTTATAACTCGAACATATCTAAATAATGTTCCATGGACTTTATGAAGTTCTTTTTCCAATTTTAAAATAAATTTTTTATTATAAACAATTTCTTTATGGATTACCCCCGACACATCATCTTCTAGTTTGTGGACTATATCTCTTATTGTTTTTAAATTTCTAGATCCCCCCTTAATAGTATGTAAATTCCTGAAGATATAGTTCAGATGAGGAAGGTACTCTTCTCTCTTTTCTAATTTCCAATTTTTTCTCAGAATATTCATGCATTCGATTATTAACCCAAAGTTTTGATTCATAACCTTAAACAAATCTTTCCTTGTTCCGAAATCGATCGCTTCCTGCATAATCTTTAATTGTTCATCTTTTTTCGATAGCTCTTCTTCTTTTCTTACTTTTTCGGTTACATCCTCAACAACATAGAGAATATATTCTAATTCCTCTTCATCATTGTAAATGGGATCATGAACAGAATGAATAATTCTTTTCCTATCATTAATAGTTAAACTTAAAACCTCGGGAAGAATATGGCCTACAGCAAACCACTGAATTTGATCTTCTCCAAAGCTTACATTAAATACGGAACAAATTTCACTATAGAGGATGCTTTTTTTGTCTATATCTCTATAAATTATATCCATTACATTTTTGCCTAAAATATCCTCACCAAATACATCTTTTGTAAAATCAGATACAGGTCCCACGATTTGTTGATTCTCATTAACTTTAAATACAGCTTGAGACATATTGTGGAGTAGTTTCGTTACGTTATTTTTTTCTTGATTCAATTCCATTGTTCTTTCATCTACAATGGACTCTAGGTTTTCAGCATAATCTTTTAGCTTGGCATGTGCACTTTTTAAATTTCCTTTCATATCATTAAAGGAATCTGTTAAATCTTGTAATTCATCATTCTTGTTACCTCTCATTCGATCTAGCTCTAAATCAGGCCCTGATAAATCGTTTAAATCAATCCTTTCTGCATAGACTGCCATTGCTTTAATATGCTTGGCCACCAGAAAACGAAAAATAAG
Organism: Bacteriovoracaceae bacterium UBA7317; assembly: GCA_002474345.1. Taxonomy (GTDB): domain Bacteria; phylum Bdellovibrionota; class Bacteriovoracia; order Bacteriovoracales; family Bacteriovoracaceae; genus UBA7317. The sequence goes on along the minus strand of DKQD01000143.1, from coordinate 2,523 downwards.
AAAGATAGAAATCGCTAAAAATAAAACCTGAGACATTTGAATAATTACAAAATTTATTATTTGCTTCTTAATTTTATCCTTTGCAAGTTGTAGCGTGGAGTAAAGAAAAAGGTGTCCTACAAACTCACCTTCTTTATCGTTTGAATCTTCTTCAAAATAAACTATTTTTATCTTTTTACTAGGACCTAAACTTCTTCTTTCTTTCTTACTCATATTTTTTAAGGATTCTTTAACAATGTTATAAGTGTCCTCGGTTTCATCCTCAAGTCTTACTTCTACCTCGACAACACCTTCGACATTTAAAATCCCTTGTAAAGTCTGATTTATTTGGTCTTCATCTTCTGTGTAGATAGACATTGAAAGTGTTTTGATCAAGCCAGTTGTAACGTCAGTCATTGTATCTTCAACTCGCTTCATTTCTTTTTGATAATCTTGTGTGATGATAACTGACGAAGTTATTGAGGCGACAAAAACAGTAACGAATAAAATAAAAAAAATCATCTTGGTTGCTATTGATGATTTATTCTTATCATTCCTCATTTCCTTATCCTTCATCAACAAAAAAAATTTTAAAATCTAGTTATTAATTGATTCTTTTTATGAGATCATATTTTATCAAACCCCTTTTTTTTTTTACCTTTTTTTTAAAAAGTTCTTTTTAATAACTTGAAAAAATCTATTTTTTCAAAAAAGAAATTATTTAAAGTGACTATTCTGAGAAGAGCTTGTCTGGGAGTTCGTACGCTTTAAAATTATTTTCTAGTTAAAATAATTTAACTTTACTTTTTAAATATATAAAATTTGTTTAAGCAGCTAAAGAAAAGAGAATTAGAATAATTTAGAAATACGCCTTTTCTAATTTTTTTTGACTTAAAAAAAAGTAGCAAAATAAAAAGGCATATCAAGATAAAAAACCAACCATTACCGAAAAATAATTTTAAGGAACAATTAGTTTACCCTCTTTTTATTGGAGTTCCTCCAAATTTAATTCAAGCTTTTCACCCAACCAAATAGCGTGTTCAGTATGGTCTAAAAAATCATTCCCAGTCACTGGGTGAATAAAGACAGTTAATCCTTTCCTATTTTCTAAAAGCCAAATCATCATATTTGTTAATTGGTCTTTTGAAAACAAAAGCTGACAACTCCATTTTGGGTGGGGTCCGATAGGTTTTTCATGCATTCTACCAACGACGACGCCATCTTGGTTGTAAGCCTTTTTTACTAACTTTTGGGCATTTCCGAAAGTTTCTTTTTCGTAATATATGTGGGCATGAAATTTTTCCATTCTAGTTCCTCCCGATAAAATAGTTATTAATCATTTTTTTAAAAATCTTTAGAAACTAAATTTATGGCCTGCTTTACCAACCTCCTTGTATGCTTTGCTTTTAATGGAGAAGATAAAAAACGGTTCAGAGAGGAATAAAGCTCACATTTATCTTTCCCACTTAAAAATTGTCCTTCTTCAAAGATGGCCTTGGATGTCTTTAAAAGGTGAGCACTATAAATTGGAAGGGCCATACCATGGTCCAAAATTTTATCCAAGACACCTCTTTCGAAAGTATCTGGGTCTTTTACCACAAACGGTGATTGATCAGTAAACTGATCAGTAAAAAAAGTATTTCTACCATAAAAACAACTCATTTGAAGCAGTCCTCTTCCCCAAAATTCAGGAAATTTTGAACAAAGGGCCCTCACAGCATTAGAAAAGGTTAGAGCGTGAGTAAAATCTAGCCATCCCACATTTTGGGTTACCGGATTATTTGTAGCATCCTGAAACTTTAAATCATAAGTCATCATGTTATAGGCCTGGGCCAATAATAAACGTCTATAAAGCTTCTCTTCTGAATACACTTTTGAATTTTCCAAAACCCAATTTAAGGCCCCTTTAACACGTTGGCCCTTTAAACCTGAAAAGGATACTTCTTCTTCCTTTCTCCCGAAAGATTGCTTGTTCATTTCAAGAAGGGTTGTTTGGTAGTCATTAAACTCAGGAATCAAATCTTCTCTTGTGGTATTAATCAAACTTCTGGTTAAGGCCTTTAAAATGCACGCATCGACTTCAGGGTCTTTAAGTGATGAAGATAAAGTTGACGCCTTATAAACATAAATTAAAGAATGGCCAAAATCATTATAATGGGCCAGCGCCGCTTCAGTAAAATTTTTTTCTAAGTCTTTAAAAGTCAGGCCCTCCTTAATGGCCCCATTAATTAAAGAAATCGCCGTTTTTTCATCTTCTTTTTCAATAGCATTTATAAACTGCCCTTCATTAAAAGGAATTTCTTCATCGTGAAAGGGGTATTTTTTATGTCTTAAAGCATCGTAAGCTATATGGTCTATTGTCTCTGTTAAATAAATGATTCTTTTTTCCCTTTCTTTGGTCTGGGTGGGGTCTACCTCCATGTAGAGGGAAACCCAATCAGCACAAGCGGCGTAAGCATGGGTCATCCCATATTCAAACTTATCATAACTCCAAAAGATGGCCTTTTTTAAAGCACATATTGGGTCTATTTCATTAAAATCAAG
>DKQD01000170.1:15848-16580 GCA_002474345.1 Bacteriovoracaceae bacterium UBA7317 | reverse complement strand
CGATGCAAAGGGAGAGTTCAACCCTTATGACTATTTTGAAACAGGGGAGGATGATTAAGAAGTGATGGGCGGTTGCCAGAATTCTAAATTTCCTCGCATTATGAAAACAAAACCTAATCAAGTGGAGCTAATTTAACAAAAAACCCCTCAAACAACTTATAAATTAAAAATAAGGGATAAGTTTTTGTTTTCGTACAACACTCAATATTTTATTATTGTTGTTTTAAGGAAAAATTGTGATGATCCATTAGAAAATTTTAATAAAATGATAACGTCATGAATAAGAATCAATTTGTTCAAGTAAAAGAGGCCCTTCAATCCCACTCTCTAAGGATAACTAAGCCCCGTTTAGCTGTGGCCAATGTACTTATTAAAAATAAAGCTTTGCTGACTCCAGAGGAGATTCATACTCAAATTCAACGGTCTAAAAAACTTAATTGTGACCAGGCTTCTGTTTACCGAACCCTAACGACTTTTGAAGAGCTTGGACTTGTGAAAAGAAGTATTTTCCAAGGTGAACCAGCGAGGTTTATGCTCTCTAATTCTAAAAAAAATAATGCTAAAGGTCATGAGCATTATTTTAAATGTAACCAATGCAATACAATTGAGCCTCTTAAAGGATGTCTTATTTCAAAGCAAGAAAGGCAGTTGGAAAGTTATGGTTATCGAAACCTCAGTCACCATCTAGAAATGACCGGCCTATGCCCCAATTGTGCAAAAACGCAGCTTTCT
>DKQD01000170.1:0-15459 GCA_002474345.1 Bacteriovoracaceae bacterium UBA7317 | reverse complement strand
ATACAAAGCCGTCATGTATTCCCTATTGCGAACTGTTTGCAATAGTTAAAAGGTGTTTGTAAAATATTCTTATGATTTTACATGGAGGTAAATTTGAAAAAGACCATCTTTATTGCATTTCTTACTCTTTTCTCATGGAAGGCATCCGCTTTTCCTGAAGCACCCTATGACGCTTTAAAGTCAAATATCACGCCGCCAATTTACTTTGATTCCTATAATTATGATTTTGAAGGGATCGTTAAACTATCAAATTGTAGTGGGGCGGTCATTAAGTTTGTAGGACAAAAGCTTAGCGACAATGCCATCGTTTTAACAAATGGCCATTGCTTGGGGGGGTCTTTCATAAAACCAGGACAGGTTGTCTATAAGAAAAGAGTCAACCGCAGAATGAGGGTTGCTGATAGTAATAGAAGGTTTCATAGGATTACAGCAAAAGAAATTATATACGCAACAATGACTGATACAGACTCTGCGCTTTACCGACTAAAAGAAACCTACAATGATCTTAAAAAACTTGGCATTGAGGCCTTTGAACTTTCTGAAAACCGACCTCAGGTGGGAGATAATATTGAGATAATTTCTGGTTACTGGGAGCGAGGCTATTCTTGTCAGATTGACGATTTTATTTTTAGGTTGAAAGAAGCTTCGTGGACTTTTGTCGACTCTATTAGGTACACAAATACTGGCTGTAAAACAATCGGTGGTACAAGTGGTTCTCCTATTATAGACAGTGATACCAGGCTCGTCGTTGGTGTTAATAACACTGCTAATGAGTCGGGCAGAAGGTGTTCAATGAATAACCCTTGCGAAGTGGATGAAAACAATAGCGTCACGGTAAGAAGGGGGGCTACCTATGGGCAGCAGACATATTTAATTTATAGCTGCTTGAACTCTCAAAATGAATTTGATCTTCAGCTTCCTGGTTGTGAACTGCCTAAGTAAAAAAATAAGGGGGCGTGTTAGGAGTTGAGGAATATAAAAAAGTATGAACATAAATGTTAAAAAGACTTTTTAATTATTCTGATAGTCTTAACCGCCTTTTCTAAAATTCTTTAAGGTTTTTTATGATATATTTCATAAATAGGCTCTGTAGAAAGTAGAAAAAAGGTACTCTGTTTTTTCCTAACCTCATCCATATTTCCTCGCGGAATCAACAAATTTTTCTATAAGTTTTTTCAAAAAAAGAATTTTTTAGTATGATTATTTTCTTGTTTTAGTTTTAAGCTTTTAAAAAAATAGGAAAAAAGCATGTTATTAAAAAATAATTGGAAAAAGTGTTTCTATGTCTTTCTTTGTTTCATCTTATCCTTACCAATTTCCAAAAGTTCTGAGACAAAAGTGATTATTAACGGCGAGAACTTGAAGCGAGACCAAGTGGAACTTCTAGAAAAGACCTACAAAGTAAGAATTAAGGAAGGTCGATTTTGGTACGACTCTTTTTCCGGTCTTTGGGGTCTCCAAGGTGGGCCCTCGCTCGGTCAAATTTTGCCAGGATTAAAATTAGGTGGAGTTCTCCTAAAAAACTCTTCTGGTGAGGGCTCTGGTGTTTTTATTAATGGGAGGGAAATTCATCCTCTCGAGAAAGCTTTTCTTAAAAAACTATTCGGTTTTGTTAAGTCAGGCCGTTATTGGCTTAACGGGATGGGATACGGCGGATTTGAAGGGGGACCTACGCTCTTTAATTTGAAATCAATGATGAATGGTCAAGTTGGTAAGGGTTGGCTTAAAAGGACACCAGGAGGGTCACTTGGTAGTAATGGGAGCTGTTCTTATTACAACCACCCTAACGGTAGCAGCGTCATGATAGGCAAGTGTTAAAAACCAAGGCCAGGAGAGCTGGGCAGCTTTTTCCAGTCTTTAAAGTCACCTTCGGCGATTTTTTCAGTTTGAATAAGTTGATCATCTAATTTGTCTCTCAATTGGTCAAAGGCTTCACCTTGAGCGCTTTGGGGAACATGAACGGCTTCACCAAAGCGGAGGACAATTTTTGAAAAAGGTTTAGGGAATTTATTTTGATCCCATGATTTTTCAAAAATTTTTGGACTTTCAGTAATAGGTGAAATAGGAATAATAGGTGCCCCGGAGATTTTTGAAAGGTTTACAATTCCAGGCTTAGCTTTGTTTCGAGGTCCTTTGGGGCCATCAACAGTTATGGCAGCAATTGTGCCTTTGTCGAGGGCATTAATGGCATCATTTTTAGCATGCTTACCTCCACGGCTTGAGCTTCCTCTTGCTACGGTATATCCCAACTTTTTAACGAAGCGGGCCACAATTTCTCCATCTTTTGAGGGGCTAACCATGGCACAAGGCTTGAAAATTTTAATGCTAAAGATACCAGCGAGGAAATGTTCATGCCACAAAGCAAAGATAACGCTTCCTTGAGGGTGTTCCTCCTGGGCCTTTTTTAAGTTCTCAAGACCTGTAAAGCGAAGCCGGTACGTTGCGTAGAGTGTTCTTAAAATGATGTATATAACAGCGTGATAGATTTTTCGTTTCATAGAGTCCCCAATGCGGCCAATCCAAAAATCCTATAAGGAGGGTGAGATTACGGGAAAATCACCGGAAGGAAAAGGGCCTTTCCATAAACTTTTGAAAAGCTTTTTTTATTTGGTTTTTAGGAGAGAAAGAAAAACATTTTTATGGTCTTTCTCTTTCCTTTTAAAGTCTTTGGTATCATAGGTTTTTTTTTCTTTTTTTTGGGCCTTTATTTCCTTTTTAATGAATTCAAAGTTTAGCTTCTGGTTGCCAATAAAAGTTTCGGGTGGGACATAGAGGCTTTTGGAGGGAGCCTTATTCGTAGTTTTTTTCACTTTCGGAGTCAAAGTAAGTTTTTTACTTCCTACGACTCGCTTTGGTTCTTTCTGAGTGAGGCTTGAATTTTCCTTTTCTGGCTCATGTTGGAGTAGGAAAAATGTTGTTAAACTCCCAAAAAAGCCGAGTAGTGAAAGCCCCATGACATAGTTTTTTCTGGAAGTTAGTTTCTTTTCCATGAAGTACCTCGTATTTTAGTCAAACTTTGCAGTTTATAATGATCTTAGCGAATATATTTTATCATGATTTCAAATTATGGCGTTATGCGTCTTGTTAGATAGGAAATAGCGGTTAATTATGCGCCTTCATGTTAAAAAGGATGTCAATTTTTATGAAGAGCTTTATTAAGTTTTCTGTTGTTTTTTGCAGTTTTTGTTTTCTTTTTAGTGGCACATCTTTTTCTTATCAGTATGAAAATAGAGGAACCCTTACGATCCTTAGCTATAACGTGGCAGGTATTCACAATGTCATTTCTCCCTTAAGAAACAGAAAGAATATGCGGACTATTGGTGAAAAAATCAATAGATTTGATATCGCTCTCCTTCAGGAAAACTTCAGTTATCATTCCCTTCTTATGGAAGCTGTTAGCTTTCCTTTTTGGCAAAAGTCAGATTTTAGAGGAGTCCTTGGGAATGGTTTAATGCGTCTTTCAAAAAAGCCGTTTCATCATTTTGAAACTTTCTCTTGGCCAACTTGTTCGGGTGTTTTGAGGAATGACTCAGACTGTTTGGCCAAGAAGGGCTTTACTTTTTCCCGTCATGAAGTTTCTCCAGGGCTTTTCGTAGATATTTATAATGTCCACGCTGATGCTGGTCGAAGTAAAAGTGATAAAAAGGCACGCTTTCAGCAATTTAAGTTTTTAAGTCAAACAATAGAAGAAAAGTCAAAAGGGCGTGCGGTTATTGTGGCCGGAGACTGGAACCTTCTTCACGATGATGAAGATGATCAGTTTGTGTTCCACCTTTTTTTAGCAAGAAATAATATGCGGTATATGTGTAAAGATTTAGTTTGTAGCCAAGAGAAGCAAGGGGTTTTAGATCGGTTTACTTTTCGTGATGGAACAGATGTCGGCTTAGATCTAAAAGAACTCTTTTTACCTTATAAATTTGACTTCTATGACTCTAAGAAAAAACCCTTATCAGATCATGATCCCTTGGTTATTGATCTTGAGTGGTTTCTAAAATAAAAGACCACCAATCAACTCGACTTAGGCAATGGAAACAGTCAATCTTTGAAAGTTGTTATCCGATTATTGTATTCAACCTTTTCTCTTAACCCTATTTAAAGTTAAAAATAAAACTCCGAAAGGTCTTTTAGGGCCTTTCCTTACATTTTTTGGCGAGGGAAGAGGAGATGGGCTTGTGATTGAAAGAAGAAAAATGGCAGCTTTTTTTTTAAAACTTTTTATAAGTTTAATCCTTACTTTTTCTTTTAAACCTGCTTTATCATTTGATGATATGGGAGGGGCCAAGCTTTCTAGACAATTAAAATTCTTGGAAAATACATTTGCTCAAGCGACAAGAAAGGGCTTTTTAATTTCATCAAAAACAGTGAGGTGGGAAAGAAGTTATACGGCCATTTATTCAAGTCTTGCCATTGGTGGTTTGGCGGTTCATTTTACTTCAGGAGACAGGTCTACAAGCTTTACGAGTGGTTTAATCACTATTCAAAGTACTTTTGGCGCTTGGGATATGCTTTTCAACCGCTTCTATCCCAAAATGGATTTGGCCCTTTTCAATGAGCTCCCTGAAGGTCATAAAAAGTTAAAGTTAGGGGAAGCAATTTTAGAGAATGCTTACAAAAGAGAGGTGAGTATAAAGAGCTGGAATCGCCGAATAACAGGACTTTTAATCAATACTCTTGGAGGAATAGCAGTTTGGCTTGGTGATGAAAGGCCTATGGGTGGAATTATTCACTTCTTAATGGGGACACTTATTTTTGAGTCTCAAAGGTCCTCTGTTCCAACACTGGCTTCAAAAAAGAGGGCGGTCTATAGGAGAATATTTTATAATGAGTTGGTTTCTGAAAAAAAATTTTGGAATAAAGCGAGACTTATTCCTATAAAAAATGGATTGGCCCTTAATCTTTCATTCTAAGATTCTCACTTCACTTATATTTAGTTAAAACTATTGGCGTCTTGGCACTATAAATAAATAATCTTTAAATTAAGAGATAAAATTATCCTATAAAAAATAAATAAGCTTTATTTAAGAGTAAAAAGATTACTCAAGGCTCCTTTTAATAAGGCCCAAAGAGGAAGAAAAAGATAGTCTCGTTTTTGGTTTGGGCGAAAAAATAAGGTTTAGGAAAAAGCCAAAGGACCAGACCATCAAACATTTGAAATGAGAGGCTCAATTGAACCGATTTATGGAAAAGCTAGCTGTTAAAAACTTTAAGGAAGGTCTTGAGGGTACTTATATAAAAAGCCTTTATGAAGTCGATGAGATAAAAGGTAAAGGACAGGAAGTTGTAGGCTTTTCAATAATAGGCGAGTTTGTTTTTAAAGAAGCTTCACTTTTCAACCTTATGGAGTCATTAGACGAGGTTGGTTTATTTAAAGATAAATTTTGGAATTTCAAATTTGATGATTTTATTGTTCAGTTATTCATAAGTAAAGACAGAACAATCGTTTTTCATGCAACCGTTGATTGGCCAGAAAATTTAGAAATGTTAGATTTCTTTGTTTTGGGGGTCGATTTAGGAACGGCCATTTCAAGGGCCAGAATTTTACTTACTAAGGCAGTTGAAAAATCTATAGAAAACCTTAAAGTAAAGTTAACTCAATCTCCAAGCCTTTAAAATTTATTGAGGTCAAAATTCAAATAGCTTTTAATTTTCTGTATATTAAAATTTTTTAATTTACTAAAACGCTATTTATAATTTTCTACGAAACACCTAAACTATTATTTAAATCTTACCGACTAAGTGTTCGTAATACTCTTGTTTAATTTCTTCAAAGAAAAAAGGTTTTTAATGAAAAAGGAAATTGAAGAGGACTTTGAAGAGGATTTTGAATTTACACATGAGGGTGAAATCTCTCTCGGCAAGGTCATCGTTAAAGAACTTCAAAAAAGAAATATGAGTGCAAGTTCGCTGGCCAAAGAATGCAAGGTACCAGTAACCACACTCCATAATTGGATGAATGGTATTAAGCCTTCTACATCAAGTATGAAATACGTTAAGGCCCTTGCATCTTATTTACACCTTTCCTTAGATGAGTTATTTTTTGGTATAACAAAAAAAGACAAGGCAGAGGTCATTTATAGAGGAACTTATTCTGATCAGGGAATTGTTTATAGAGTAACAATAGAAAAATTGGGTTCAGAAAACTAAAAGAAACTTAATGGTTGTAAAGAAAAAAAACAAATTTGTTTATGAAGCGACCTCCTACATGGATAATCTAAAGGAAGAGGAACTGTCTTCATATGCTTTGGAAATAGAACATATTATTGATAAGGCCCACAATCAGGGTATAAGTGATGGTCTAACTTTAAAAGTCATCGAAATCTTAAAAAAAATACCAAATAGAATTTCAACTTTCTCAAAAAAAGAATTCCTTTCAATCTTTGATGATGCCATGAAGAGGCAAATTAAAAAACTTCAGATGATAAAAGGTTTCAAAGATAGTGTTAGAAAAATAAGTTTAGATCGTTTAGGAAAATATACCAAAATAAAAGGATTGAAAAATAGAGACTTTTTTATTGGTGAACCAACTGCTGACCAAAATGTCGGAAAAAAGTTAACCTTTGTTATGGCAGAATCATCCTCTCTTCGTTTTAATTTTCAAGCCTATTTTACACACGACATTGCCAATAAGTTTTTGATAGGTGAAAAACTGGAAGAAGTGGAGGAACCTTTAAACTCACCTGACGATGTTGTGGATTTTATGAAGGAGTTTTGTAACCTTACTGCAGGTGGGATTAAAATGATTTTGGCCAAAGGCCATGATAAGTTATCTAATTTAAGTCTTCCCATGTTAACAAGGGCGCAAGATAGTATTTTCTTAATGGTTGATTCTACAACGGATAGTATAAGGCTTATTGAGGATTCATGGGATATTTGCTTTAAGAATTTCAGTATAACGTGTAAAATTACAATTGAAATTTACGATCAGGAATCGTTCTTTGAATTGTTAGAAAATGCTGAATATGGTGAAGAATTCGAGGATTTAATTTTCAAATTATAATTCCCTGATCAAACTTTTTACAAAAAAATAAGTGGAAAAAAATGTTACTATGATGGGTCTTTTAAAAAGGAAAGAGTTATAGTTGTCCCATGGTTTTCTTTTGTATCGGTGATTTCAATTTCGCCTTTGTTTTCTTTGACAAGGTTTTTTACATGGTAAAGTCCTAAACCATACCCATCTATGTTAGAGTTTTTAAAGTCTTCACCTCTAAAGTCCTTGGAAAAGACATTTGATTTTATATGTTCAGGGATGCCGATCCCATTGTCTTTAAAAGAGATATAAACTCTTTGATTCTCTTCCCATGATTTAATTATTATTTCTGGCTCTTTGTCGTGACTTTTATATTTAATCGAATTTTCTATGATGTTAGCAAATATTTGTTCCATGGAAACGTCATCGCAAAAAAAACTTAAAATAGCGAGGTCCTGTTTTATTTTTGCGTTTGTTTCATTTATTTTTGTTGTAAGCTGCGATGCTGCCCATTTAATTAAGAGTTCGATAGAGTGCTTTCTTAACTCAAGAGTACCGGAAGTAACAACTTTTAAAAGTCCATCAATCAAGTCGATAGCCCTGAAAGCAATGCTTCTTATATTATTTATAATTCTTCTTGTTTTTTCCGGGTCTTCTGTATCTTTCAAATCAAATATCTCAGTATAGGAAAGGATCGCCCCAAGAGGATTTTTTAAATCGTGTGCAACAATAAAGTCATATTCTTTAAGTCTTTGGTTTTTCTTTTCGAGCGCTTCAGCTTTCTTTGAAACTTCAAGTTTTAAGACTTGGTTAATTTTTTGATTGATCTCAATAAGACGTGATTTGTTTTTTAAGCTCGCATCCTGCACTTCTTTCAGTTTAAGTGCAAGTCCAAGAGAAAAAATAATCATTTGAAGTAATCCGCCAAGAATATAACTATTGTAGAATAAAAAGTTTTGAGGAGCTATTCCATGGATATATAAAATTTGCGAGACTCCACCTATTATGAGACATCCGAATGCGAGAGATGAAATTCTTGATTCCTTTATTTTTATTTTCCAGTACTTTTTTATCAAGAGGCAGAAAAGTGTAAAATTGCTTAAAATGAGAATCTGACTGATAATTCGCATCATTTCGTATCTTTGGATAAAGGTCAGGGCCAAAGGTATAACCCACAAAATAACGAAAAATTCTCTAATTTTGTGAAACTTTTCTGTTCTATCAACACTGAAAAACATATTTTGAAATGGAACAATTGATAAGTTTGTTAAGGCAGCGAACCAAACGTGCGCTGCCTGGTTAAACTCAGGTAGGTTTGGGTATAAAACTTGAAAGCCGAAGCCTGATGTGGATAGTGTAATTAAATTAAAGCATAAAATAAAAACAGAATAATATAAAGAGTCCATTTCCTTTCTAAAGAAGAAAATAGAGAGGTGGATAAGTATCAGAAGGAGAGAAACACCTATAAAAATACCAAAGAGGAGTGACTCTCTGATTTCATTATTGATAAACTCCTTTTGGTCCAAAATGGTGAGGTTTATAGGTATGTAACTTGTCGACTTTAATTTAATAAGTAAGGATTTGGTATTCTTCGGAGTTATTTTGAAAAGAAACCTTCGGTAAGGGATTTCCCTTTGATTAAAAGGATGGAGGTCTCCTGTTATAACTTTTTTAATGATCTGGAGATTATCATCAAGCGAATAAAGTTCTATTGTATCAAGCAAAGGGGGGTTAACTGAAAGAAAAAGCGAGTCTTTGGATTTTAAGTTAGGGTGCAATGTTGCTTTCAACCAAAAGGTTGACTTTGAATAACCAAAATTATTTTTGTTTTTTGTTGCTTTAAAAATGGATGGATCTCTGTTTATTTTATTAACAACTTCTGTAACGTCAAGAGAGCTGGTTTGATCTTCTAAGTAATTGATTGATGAGAATGAATGACCTCCATAACTTGAAGAGTAAAGCTTCGAAGCCAAAGTTAAAAGAAATGCTAAGGCAAAAAAAGAATAAAAAAGCTTTGAGTTAAAAAACTGTTTCATTTTTTTATTAAATTTGACCCCGTAATGACCAATAATATCAAACAATTATCGGAAATTTTTGAAGAGATATTAATCCTTAATTCAAGTATTTATCCAACAATGATTATTTAAGTTAGAAGTTTTTAGTGGAAGTTATTAGAAGGCTAGGAGAAAAAAGACTGATTTATGGCATAATTGGATAGGGCTGGATTTTTGAACTGACTTTTCTAGGAATAAATAATGGTTTTTGATGATAAGATCAGGGTTTTGATGATTGATGATATGCCGCCGATATGCCTTTTGGTTAAAAAAATACTAATTAGAATGGGTCTATCCAACATCGATACTTGTCACAACGGAGGTGATGGTTGGGAAAAAGTAGAGCAGGCCCATTTAGTAGGGAAGCCCTATGGCCTTCTTCTTTGTGATTGGAATATGCCGGAATCAGGCCTAGATCTTTTAAAAAAAATTAGAAGCTCTGGGATTGATGGTATACAAGAGTTACCTTTTATCATGATTACTTGTGAAGTCTTTGAAGATCAGGTTCGTCTTGCCTTCAAGGAAGGTGCTTCTAATTATATTGCAAAACCTTTTGAGGTGGAAACAGTAGAGAAAAAAGTCAAAGAAACTCTAGTAAAAAGTGGTCTTTATCCTTCTTAATAGAGATCATTTGTGTTTTTCTCGTCAGTTTTACAATAATAAATTGCTCATAAATAATATCCCTTGTATATTGTTCTAGCATTTTTATTGCCCAAAAAGGTAGGGGAGCGATGAAAGGGATTTCTATGCGAGGAACATATTACTTAAAAAAAATCAAAAAAATGTTGTTATTTGGTCTGATTGCCTTTTCTATACAGGGCGGAATGGGACAAGAGGTTCTGGATTGGGACACGATTCCTGCCGGTGAAGATGACAATAGGTGGGATGGTTTTCGTAATGACATCACCAATTTTATCTGGAACCAGCTTGACGACAACACTTTTTTCAATCAGTGGTTGTATCCCGAAAGAGCAAGAATTAGTTTTAGGGCCCAAAGAAGAGTTTATAACAACAAGACACCTGATAATAAGTATACGGTCGTTGATTCAATGTACTTACCTCTAGGCATTCCTCTTCACTCTTACAAATTTAATGGAGGTAATTATGGGATATCTCTTAATCTCAATTTAAATACCAAGATAGCTCATTTTCGTCAGGTTAATTCTGGTGAGATTAACAGGATAGAAAGCATTTCTGAGTTAAATAAAAATGCCAAAAAGCTAATGAGGGAAGGAAAAAAAACCGGCCTTGTAAAAAATGAAGACTCAGCAAGAAAAAATAAGTTAAAGGACTTTTTCGATGATAATCCCTTAAGCAAAGCGCGCTACTCAAAGGTATGGAACCTATTAACGCACCCATTCAAATTGCCTTTTACAAAAAAGAGGGTTCTTGAAATGGCTCCAGGTGAGATTCATAGCTACACCTTGTCTGGTCACCTGGCCCTCTCAGGTCATGTAGGGTGGAAAACTCCTAAGATACCAAATGTTGGTGGGGTCAACCTTGCGGCTTCTTTGACAACTTTTCTCTACGGAGATTATAGAATTTCTGTAATGAAGGAGAAAGAACAAAAGGTTCAGGTTAAGGTAACTCGCTTAAAGTCCGCAGGTATCTCATCAAATGTTGGTGGGATGAGCGATTATTACACCCCTTTTCAAGGAGTTTTTCTCCTAGATAAACTCGGTCTTCGCGTTGTTCCCTTTCAAATTAACGCAAAGAAAGAATGGATGAAGCAGTTTGATGTAGGGTACCGATTCAACTTAAATGAGCCTGATGCTTTGGAAGCCTATTTAAAGGCTTCAACGGGTAACTTTAAAAGGGCGGAAGAGTTGATGATCCAAGAAAGGGGAGTTGAAAAGACTTTCACTAAAAAATCTACAACGACTGGTTCTCACTCCCGCTTGTCATTAAATTTGGGCCCTATATTTAGTCGCTATAATTCCTCTACAAACAAAGTCAGTAGAGTTGAATTAACCTTACCAGACGGCAAAACGGAGTTTTTTAGGGCCTATAGTTCCAATAGCAAGGGTTACCGTTCTATTTTTGGAATTGGTGAGGATCAAGGGCAGTCTTTTATAACAACTTTTCAAAAAGCCGGAAGTTCATTAGGAGATCCACTAACTTTAAGGGTGAATGGTCATATCTGGGACAACCGTTCCTCAGGGACTGAATTAAGACGATACGTTGATAAAATGCAAAACATTGTTGGAGACAGATACAAGTTCCCGTCGTTTCCGGTTCATGGGCCTCGAAAAGTCTGTTCCAAAAAAATGATGAAGCGTTTAAGTAGAATTCCTGAAGGTAAAAAATCCGTCTTAAGAAATTTGTGCATGAGGAGTAATAAGTCTATAAATTATGGTCACTCATCATTTCATTACAAAATGGCCTTCACTTTAAACCAACTAAAGACGTTTATCCATTTCCCAAAAGATGAGATGTGGCGGGTTTTAGAAGGGGCTTTTAGAGTTAAGGAAGGCAGCTGGTTAACTCAAGGAGACAGAGCCAAGTATGCTTTAAAGTTTTTACCAGCTTCAATTATATACGGACCGACCGTTATAATGGGCGTTCATGTTAGGGAGGGCGGAAACCTTTTTGCTGCTAAGCGCTTCCAGACTTATTGGGCGAAGCTAAGTAACGCAAAAGATAATAAAGAGCTTTCAAAGCTCTTTGGAGAGCTCTTTAAAACCTTTAGTTACGGCTTTGAGTTTATAAGGGTCCTTAAAGAGAGTATGAAAAACGAACGTTATCTGCTTTCTGTGAAAGGAAGTAATGAAAAAAGCTTTGGCAATTTTACCTTTACAGACCCAGGTTTCACGGATCAGGATCCGATTGATTATACCCTTGAGGACCGAGTTAATTTTGAGAAACCTTATAAAACAAATATCGATTATGGTTCAGTTTTAAGTAACTTCAAGGTTGGCCGTGTTGGTAAAGAGAAGGTGGCCATCGCTTTTAAGACTGATAAAAAACCTAAATACTACTTTATCCAAATAGATAAGAATCCTCCTTTTAGGGCCAGAAAAAACCTATTCAAATCCATTTTTAAAAATAATGAAGGCTTAATTGAAAGGGGAAAGAATATTTTATCTTTCGAAAAAGGGGCATCTGGAGAGGGCCTTGAGGGTATTATTTCAAAGCATCTATTTTTGAGGAATTCAAGGGTTACAGTCACCGTATCCCTCAGTCATGATGGTAAAAATTGGGGACCTCTTTATAAGAAGCACCTCAAAAAATGGGACCGGAAAAGGGTCTGGGATCGATGGAGAAGAGATAAAGATTAGTCCTTTGTGCCTTTTATGACTAAGACTTAACGAGAATGTATGACCCTTTTCTTTCGACCATACATTTTTTATTGACTTTAATGTACTATTCTTAAGCTCAATGTAAAAAAACCGAAAAATAGGGTCATGAAGATAGTTATCTACAAGGTCTTATTTACGATTTTTCTGAGCATTTTTGTTCTAGATCCACTCTATTCAAAAAATCTCACTTCAAATTCAGAACGCCAGTTTGAGTCCCTTCAAAAAATAGACTTAAACAAAATTTGGCTCAAGAAAGTTTTAAAAGAAAAAAAGGAAAAATTAAAAGGCCAAGCTCTAAGTAATGAGGAGGAAAAAGTTTTAAAGCAAGAGGTTGATGTTCTTAAAAGAAAAATATCTATAGAGGAATATCAATTTATTGAAGTTGCAACAGGCGTATTTATAGAACGTGGAGAGAAACCTAACCTTGAATCTAAGAAAGACTTAAGTAAGCAGATAAAAGAAATTTTAATGCCTCTTTTGGAGGGGTTAAGAAGAATCAGTGAAAGACCTCGAAAAATAGAACTCTATAAGAGTCAAATAGAGTTGTACAAAAAAGCGATACTCATAAGAGAAAATGCTATTATCAAAATTGAGGAGCTAATTAAGAAAGATAAATATGGTGACCTTAAAAATTCTTTAAACCTATCTAAGGAAATGCTTTTCACCGAGAAAAGAAATTTGGAATTTGATCTGACTCTTGCAGAAAGGTCTCTTCGTAAAATAGATGGTAAAAAATCATCGTTTATAAATGAAGCTGGCAATGTTCTGACTGAATTTATTGGGACAAAAGGGAAAAACCTTTTTTTATCGATCTCCGTCCTTTTTATTTTCTTTTATTCCTTCATGATTTGTAGAAATAGGTTATTTGAACTATTTGATTTATCAGACAGGTTCTTATTCCTTAAAAAAACCTTTATGGCCCTATATGGAGGCATAGCTTTTACAGTTTCTTTATTCGCTTCAATACTCTGCCTTTATTTTTTAAATGATTGGCTTTTGGTTACAATCGCTTGTATTTTTATTTTTGGAATCCTTTGGTCTCTTAAACAAGTGGCTCCAGAATTGTTAGACGAGGCGAGGTTAATCTTAAATCTTGGAACGGTAAGGGAAGGAGAAAGGGTTTATTACAAGGGCGTTCCTTGGAAAGTAGATTCCTTAAATTTTCTTTGTTCTTTAACAAATGACTCTTTGGAAGGAGGCCGCATTCTGGTAAGGGCCAAGGATATGATGAACCATCAATCCAGACCAATGGCAGAAAATGAGTCCATGTTTCCAACAGAAAAAGGAAATTGGATTTCTTTAAAAGATGGCTCATTTGGTGAAGTTATCCTTCAAACGCCTGATCAGATTTTACTTAAAACGTTGGGTGGAAGCCAAATTTATTACCAAACACCTCAGTTTTTATCTCTCTTTCCAGAAAATTTATCGTATGGATACTTTATAGAAGTTACCTTAAGATTGGATTATCAATTGCAAAAGAGAGTTTTAGAACTTTTGCCTTTTTTCAAACAAGGTTTTGATGAGGGAATAAATTCAAGTGACATTTTCAAAGGGAATATTAAAAAACTTATGGTGGAATTTAAAGCACAGGGAGAGCATGCTTTTGAATTATGGATAAGAGTCGATGCAGAAGGGGTGATGGCCCCTTATAGATTTACTTTAGAGAGGCTAATTCATAAAATTTTTATTGAGTTATGTAATGAAAAAGAAATTACTATACCTCTTGAGCAGTTAAAAATTCATGGGCAGGCCTACTCCTAAATTTAATAACTCTTAATTGCGGAGATGATTGAAGAGAAATTATAATATCTGTTTGAAAACAGTGTTTTTTAAGAAGAAACCTGAAAATCTAAAAAGGCCATAACCTATGTTAAGAGTTTTAATGTTTTATGTAATTTTTACTCTTTTGAATGTCGGAGTTTACTATTTCCTCTACAAAAAATCTCGTTACGTGTTTCAAACAAAAAAAATGAGTCAAGTTTTCATCCTTATTTTTCTCCTGGTACAATCCGTTCCCTTAACTCTCTATAGATTCGGAATAATACAAGCTGAAAAAAGCTTTGGACACTTTTGGATCTTTTTAGGTTATAGCTGCATGTCTTTTTTAAGCTATATTATTGTTTTTTCCCTTTTTTACGATCTTGGTACATTTTCGTGGAATATCTTTAAACGGAATAAAAGAAATGAGAAAAAGGACTCTGAAAAAGATGACGCTGGAATGGAAAGAAGAGAGTTTATTAAAAAGATTGGAGCACGTAGTATTTTTGGCACTGCACTTTTGGGCGCATCGACTGGGACAGTAAAGGCAACACAAGTACCTCCCGTAAAAAGGGTTATTTTAAAATCCAAAAAGATTGACAATGAAAAAAAGGAAGCAAAAGATTTTACCTTTGTTCAAATCTCAGATCTTCATGCAGGTCCTACAATTAGAGACTCCATGCTTGAAAAACTGTCAGATGAAATAAAAAAATTAAAACCAGATTTACTCTTTCTAACAGGCGATATGATTGATGCGATACCAGACACCAATATGATGAGGATTCTTGGAAATCTAAAAAAGATCGATGCTCCTTTGGGTAAATTCTTCGTCTCTGGAAATCATGAGTATTATTGGGGAGCAGAAAGATGGAGTAGGGCATTTCAAACTTTAGGTTTTGAAGATCTTGATAATAAAAATAAAGTCCTTGAGGTGAATGGAAAAAGAATTCTTTTGACGGGTATACAAGACCGTGCAGCCCGACATTTTGGCCGTTCTAGATCGGAATTAGCGCAGATATCTTCTAGAGTATCGGGAGAGCAATTTGACTACAAGATATTTTTAAATCATAGACCAGAGCTTTATGAGGAAGCTTCTCGCCTTGGGTATGATTTACAAATGTCTGGGCATACTCATGGTGGACAGTTTTTTCCCTGGAATATTGTTGTGAATATCATTTATCGTTACCCTAAAGGCCTCTATGAGCACAAAGGAATGAATGTCTATGTGAACCCAGGAACTGGATATTGGGGGCCTCCGAATAGGCTAGGTGTTCCAAATGAAATAACCTTTTTTAAAGTTAGTTGCTAGTCTTAAATTCATTTAATTTAATTTAATTTAATTTAATTTAATTTAATTTAATTAAGTTAAATTGAATCTCGT
>DKQD01000178.1 GCA_002474345.1 Bacteriovoracaceae bacterium UBA7317 | reverse complement strand
ACAACTTTCAAGGAAGCAAAAGAGCACAAAAACCTTTTTAGCTTTTTATGGGCGTTTGTTTTTTACTATGCTGGTTTGTCTGCAACGATAAACTTTGCTGGTATTTTTGCTAGAAGAGAGTTGAAGTTCGACACTGGTGATCTGGTGGTTATGTTTCTTTGTATTCAATTGTCTGCAGCACTTGGTTCTTACCTCTTTGGAATTATTGAGAAAAAAACGGGCATTAAAAATAATATTTTATGGACTCTTGTTCTTTGGTTTGTTTCAATTTTTGCCATTGTGATTCTTGATCCCATTAGTCAGGGACTGGGTGTCGGGCCAAAACAGCTCTTTTTCTTCGTGAGCATTATTGTAGGGCTTGGGCTTGGGGCAACCCAATCATCGAGTAGGGCCTTTGTCGGAATGCTTTGTCCTCCCGGAAGAAGCGCAGAGATGTTTGGTCTGTGGGGAATGGCGAACCGTGTGGCCGTTCTTTTTTCTATGGCCACTTTTGGCCCGCTTTCTGATTATTTAGGCTCTATAAAAGGGGCTTGTATCCTCCTCCTTCTTTATCTTGTTGTGGGGGCTTGGCTCCTCTTGAAAATACCAAATGGTAAAAAAGAAGTTTAAAATCTTTTTGGAAAGTGTTTGGCCTCAGCTCTTTTTACCGAAAAGTCTTCTGAAAAAAGGAGATATTATGAAGGAAGAAAAATATGTAAAAGATATTATGACTAAGGATATTGTAACAGTTGATCAAGAAAGTACGGTATTGGAAGCCTGTCAATTAATGGCAGACCATAAAATTGGAGCTGTTGTTATTCTTAGTCCAATAAAAGAGGCAATTGGAATTTTTACTGAAAGAGACCTGTTAAATCGGGTTGTTTCTAAGGACAAACCTCATAGTGATAAAGTTAAAGATCATATGACTCCAGATTTTGTATGCGTTCAGGCCGAAGATGAATTGGAGGGGTTGGCAAAAATTATGATCGATGGCAACTTCAGGCATCTTCCAGTCGCCGATGGGCACGATGTTGTCGCAATGCTTTCAATTAGAGATATTGTTAAGCATTTCCTTTACTATTCTTAAATATGTCATTTTTAAAGGTCATGCTTTAACAGCATGGCCTTAAACTTTTTTATAAGGTCTGGGTTCATATTCCTTTCCGTCAGGTATTGGACATGCTTGTTTTGATCGGTCGGGTTTAATTTGATCCCCCAGAGTGGACGACTTGAGTTTGGAATCATGGAATACCTTACGTCCATAATAAAGTTTTCCCTCTGTGGGTCCTTTGCGACATAGCCCATGGAAAACCAGCTAAAGCGTTGGATGTCAATCCATTGTCTTGTTCCCTTTTTAATTTGAGGGAAGTCTCTTTTTAGATCCAATTCTAAAATAGAATTTCCTTCATAGACCTTTGTGGGGCCAAAGTTTTGAATAGCATCAATATAAAACCTTCCCTCGTATTTATAGATTGTTTTCCAAAGAAAAAGGTTGGCAATGGAGAGTTTCGCACTGACAGACTCGACTTTATGACCTCTTTTTTTAGCGAGGTCCAAAGCAGCTGACCGGGCCCTGTAGTTTTGAAAGGCACCGAGAAAAAGATAAAGGAGAGCATAGATAACGGCCACTTTGGCAAAAAAGGCCTTATTTTTGAAGGCCCCCCAAAAAATAAGGCCAAGTACGGGGAAAGTAAAAAGAGGATCGATAATAGAAATATTGTTCCAGGCAATCCTCGCATCGCTAAATGGCCAAAGGAGTTGGGTTCCGTAGGATGTGCAACTATCTATGAGACCATGAGTTAAATATCCTAAGAAAGAGTAAAGGTATATTTCTTTAAATTTAAAAGCTTTTTTAAAGAAGGGATAAAAAAGAAGGGAACAGATTAAGGCCCCTAAAGGAATAAATATGAGGGAGTGGGTAAATTGCCTGTGGTATTTTAAAAAGAGGAGTGGGTCAATTGGAGATCTGATCAAAACATCGAGGTCAGGGGCCATTCCTGAAAGCCATCCTATGATTAAAATAGAAAAGTGTTTTGCTGGTTTTTTTGTTAGGGATTGAGGGAGGCTTGCCCCAATTGCCCCTTGAGTAATAGGATCCATCGATTAATCTTAGGCGATTCTAAAGACATTGAAAAGGTTCATAATTTTGTTTCGGCCTAGACATATTTTGGGTAAAATAAGGCTTATTCATTTTCCATGGAAGGAGCTACCCACCGTGTCTGAAGACAAGAAGAAGATTCTTTTTATTGGGCCTAAAAACCCTGTTCTTGAAGAAATAAGGCCTCAACTTGAGGGGACAGGCCTTTTTGGTATTCATGAAACAAATTTTAAAGAGCATAATGCCCAAGAAATTTTAGGCTACCTTCCCTGGGTTGTTGTCATAACTTGCCCTAAAGAGTGCTCTAAGTTTATGAAGGCCTATGGTGGAGTCATTAAGAAAACTGATTCTAAGGTTATTTTAGTGACCGAAAAAGAAGCTTCAAAAAAAGTATTGCATGCCAACTTAAGGTTTGTTTTGTCTGAGTATCTTTATGGGAACGTTAATCCTAAAACTCTTCTTCATAAAATTCAGTTTCAAATAAAGTCGCTTCCCGATATTTCAAATGATGACTTGAGACAGATTGCAACAAGTCAATCTCCCTCTAAAGAGAAGGAGCCGAAATCTGATGGGCCACGTTATGAAGTCGGACCTGGTAAAGAAAAAGATGGGGATGGTGTACCTCATTATGAATTAGGTGAAGTTAAGAAAAAAAAGAAAGAAGTCCCAACCTATGAATCAGCTCCCGTCCAAAAGAAGGCAAAGAGCGAAATTCAGGTTGCCGACCAAGGAGGAGTGACCCGGGGAAGGTCTAGGGGTGAAGTCCAAATTGAGGAAGCAAGGCCTGAGGAGATTGAAAAAAAAGTTTCAGAGATTAGCTCCCTCCTCGGTGTATCGCCTGCTTACATTAAGGTCGGAAAGTATTTGGAAGAGGAAGCAAGAGGTAGCTTATCTCCCGAGGACTCACTTACTTTCTACGAAGAAAATGGCCCAAAGGTAAAAAAGTTAGAGGAAGTTTTTGAGGAGTTTGAAGTAAACTTTGAAGATAAGTCTTATCTTGGTCAATCACTTTTTTTACTTAATGATTTAAAGGACTCTTCAATAGAGGCAGGTCTTTTCGATTTGGCCCTTTTTTGTGAATTGACGAGGGCCATTTCTCTTCGTCTTACTGCAGTCCATGATGAATCTGTTGGAGAAGTTGTTTTGGGAGTTCTTTTTAACGCAGCCGAATTCATAGAGTCTGAACTTGAAGAAATTAAAAAAGGAAGCGGCGTGCCCCTAAAAGAAAATCCCGATAAAGCGATTTTTAATCGTTTTCATTGGATTCAAAAGAAATTCGATTCTCTTGAAGCTCCTCCCGGCGAAACGTTTCCAGATATTCAAAAAATTCTTAACGCCCTTGGAATTTAATAAGATGCAGTGCCTGTTTTAAACACTCAAAAATATTTCATTTTCGGAAAAAAATAAGGTATAGAAGCAAATTGGTTAAAGCCCCTGACGGTCAGGTTTTTTACCTTTTGGGTCTAATAGTATTTTTGATCTATGGTTTAGATAGGAAAATAATAATGAAAATGGCTTATCATAATTTAAAAGCTAACAAGTTAAAATCTACAAAAAAATTTCATAAAATAAGCGCACTTCTTTTTTTACCTCTTTGTTTGATCTCTTTAATAAGCACAAGTGCTCATGCAAAAAAACTCTCAGATTATACGCCATATAATTATGATGTCCTCTTTACAAATCCTGATTGTAAAGAGCACACCTATAAAGATCCTATCAATTCAGTAAAGGGCAAACTTATTTATAACAAGCCAAAAAATGCTTACTGCAAACCAGAGGAAAATAAGAAGGTAGAGGAACAAAAGCACACTCCTTTTTATAGAATTAAAGAGTGGATCCGTGACCCGGAGACAAAAGAAATTTTTATGGCCTACCTCTCCTTTTCAAAAAAGGCGATTCGGGATGAGCTTTGCACCGCCATTAAAGAACGCGGTCTTAAGCTGACGTTGATAGTTGACAAAAACAACAAAAAAAGAGGAATGGAAAGTCTTTTAGACCTTAAAAGTTGCCCCGCCTTCAGGATTGGTCAGGATGGAATAAGTATTCCTGAAGTTCTTACTAGAGGCGGAGAAGGCCGGGGAAAAAATAAGATTGGCTTTGCTCACAATAAATTGATTCTTATTAATCCACATCAAAAAGGAAAGGTGAAGCTTGCTTTCAGTAGCGGCAATATGTCAAATGGGACCACAACCCACCATGAAAATTGGCATTTTATTACTACAAACTCTGAGAGTTACTTTTTTCAATCCCACCTTTGTTTAAAAAAGGGCCTTCTTGATCACGCATCCTCTATTGATGTTTTTACAATATTTATAAAAGAGTGCCGCGCTACAATTGAAGCACCAGAAGAGACAGATATCAAAGCATTTTTTGTTCCAGCTGAAGGTAAGGAAGCAATGGAGGCTTTAAAGTCTGAAATGGGGCACGCTTCAGAAATCCGTATGGCAACCCACCGCTTTTCAAGTAAAGAAATCATCGCTTCTATGGAGGAGGCCTTAGAAAGAGGGGCCCATATTCAATTTGTTTTTGATGATGACCTTTACTGGACTAGCAAATTAAAAAGAGGGATGGGAAGAAACCTTTATAGAGAAGCTGTCCATGTGGATAACCTTATTCAAAAAGGTCTTAAAGTTAAATACATTGAAACTTTTGCTGACAGCGTTTTTGGGGCAAGAAAAGTTCAACTTCAACATAATAAGTTTTTAATTTTTACAGGCCCTATGCACGATAGTTATTCAGTTTTTACGGGAGCAGGCAATTTAACAGGAGCTGCTTTTCAGAAAAACTTTGAAAACTTTTATCTTATAAAAGATCCGGCGGTTTATTTCATGTTCAGGCTTCAATACTACAAGTTTTGGAATGACATGGGGACCGCTGCTGAAGATATGCCTGAAAGGTTAGTCCTACCTTAGGTAATTATCAAAAG
>DKQD01000180.1 GCA_002474345.1 Bacteriovoracaceae bacterium UBA7317 | reverse complement strand
TCACTAATGATTGAATGATGCCTCCAGTTTCCATCTTTTACGACCTGGATTTGAACATCTTTTTTAACTTCACCTAAAGCATTGAAAGCAATTTTACCCGTAGAAGCTTCTAAGCTTGTTTCGGAAATGGCCTTCCTAATAGCAGCTTTGTCTTCTATTCCAGCTTTTCTTAAAGCAGCAACAGCAACAGAGACAGCTGTGTGAGCAGACGCCCCAACCATATCGACCTTATGCTTGGCCCTCTCTTCAAAGGCTTTAATAAAATCTTGAGTGACTTTTGACTTGGAATCCCTATCAAGTGAAGTCGTGATAATAACTCCTTCAGCCGCTTTTTTAGCAATTTTGATAAAAACTTGAGAATCATATCCTTCCTGACCAATAATTGGTACATTAACTCCAGCAGCTCTTAACTGACTAACAAGAGGCCCTGCTGTAAAAAAGTATCCAGTCGCATAGATAGCATCAGGCTTATCACTTTTTACTTTAGAAACGATAGGACCAAATTGTCTGTCTTTAATACTGTACTCATACTCTGAAGCGATATTAATGCCAAACTTCGATGAAGCTTCTTTGAAACCTCTAGCAAGAGACTTTCCAAAATCATTTTTTAAAACAATTAAAGAAACTTTTTTCTTCCCAAGGGATTCACCAATTAACTTAGCTCCAGCTCTACCTTGAACCTCACCAACGAAAGAAGTTCTAAAAACAAAATCACCAGCTTTTGTAATTCCTGGGTGAACAGCATAAGCTGAAATATAAGGAGTTTTATTTTCTTGAAAAACACCCGCTGCGGCCCTAGTTGAACCAGAATAGCTTCCCGAAATACCAATAACTACTTTATCTTTTTGAATTAATTTTTGTGCAATAGGAACCGACTCTTTTGGAGAAGCTTGATCATCATAAACAACTAACTTGATTTTTGTTCCATTAATTCCACCAGCATCATTCGCTTGAGCAACTGCCAATTCTGCTCCATTTAAGGCAGACTTTCCATCAGCTGCTGCAAAACCAGTCAAAGGGACATTAAAACCAATTTTAACTTCAGAAGGCTTGTCACCCATTCCGTAGACATTTGAATTTAAAAGTAAGAAAAAAGACATTAAAAATAAGAAAGGTTTTTTTAAAAACATCAATCCTCCCATATGGATTTATTAAGCGTTTATTCATTTAAAATTATGCCTTAAATCAAAACAATATTAAATAAATTTAGACAAAGTTTGAGTCAAAAGAAACAATTCATCAGTTTAAAATTTTTTAATGGCAAAAAATTAGCAAAAGAATGACTAACAAAATGAATACTTTATTATTTTCTTTCTATAATGGGATAGATATGACTGATAATTAAACTCGGTTTCTATTCTCTCACGTTAAAGGTCTTGGCCTTTTCAACAAGAATATTGCCTCTCATATAAAGAGGACTCTTTTTTTGATTAAGTCTTTTTATAATCTTTTTTCTTAGCTTTTTTAGAAAGAGTTTCTTCTTTTCTTTTTCAAAGCTAACAATTAAAGCAAAACGAAATCCTCCTCTTAACATCGAATTTTTTGAAAAAGAGTTGTGAACAAAGATGCGGTTCCCGCTATCTTTGTGACCGTTTATACCTTTTAAGATAAAGTGTTTCGTTAAAGAAGGTTCGTTTTCTAAATCTTTAAAATTCCAAACACCATCCTGGGTTATGAGATAACTCTCTTTTTTCTTAAAATGCCTTGGGATAAAAATTTCAGAAGGCACCCCAAGCCTTTTTGCCTTCCAATGGGCATAGAAATATTTTTGATCTACAAAATACTCTTTTCCCTTAGGGTCTGGTCTAAGAGAAACCCACTTCAGCTCCCGATTTTTATAGCTGTCTCTTACGTTGTCATTATAATAGGAGTTATAAAGCTCTCCAGCCGTCCTTTTAATATAACCTCTCTCAAAGGCCTTGTGGGTTGATTTTAAATAATCTTTAGGGGTTGCAAATTTTGTTAAGGCGCCACCAGAAATTCCCAAAAATCCTTCTGGGGTTTTCAGGTCTTTATTTTTATTATTCTTCCATTTGGCTTTATCTGGACTCCACTCCCACTTTGTTCCCGATAAACTGAGAGAGTAAAAATCTACATAACGGCTCTTTATTTTATTTCCAAAAGTGTCAGCAAAAAGTTTCTTCCTCTTTCCTAGGCCTTTTCTAACGATGATTCCCTTAGGTTTTCCAAAATCGAGGGCCTGGTAAGTGGCCTTCACTCTCCTATTCACATCTGAGATTTCAGGTTTTGGGTAAAGAGGAATTCCAAACTCACTGACAAAGGGAGGGATTTCATAAAGCCTCGCGGCCTTTCTTATAGAATCATAGTTTTCAAGGTAGCCGCCATTTTTAACAATTTTTTTTAAGACCAGCCCCTGCCTTTTTTCATCATAAAAGTGAGCGTTCCAAACCCACCCTTCTCCTGGGGACTCTTCAAGATGTCCATACCCCAAAGGCTTGACTGCAAGGTCGATGGCACCCATAGCGCGGAGGGAGACATTCCAAAAAACGACAGGCTCGGAAAACATGAGCTTATCCTCCCACCCAACGTCTTCCATCCTCTTTTTAAGCAATCTATAAAGTTTAAAGAGCTTGTTATTCACAAAGTCTTTCATATCCTTTCTTTTATTGGTTCCGTTGGCGGGTTCATTGTAGGGGTCAAGGCCTATAATATAAGAGAACTCTTCTTTGGTGAGGTTCTTTTTAATGTATTTAAGGGTGTGCCCTATCATATCTGTGTAAACATCCCAAACCGGAACCAATCCATTTTGAGGCGTGTGGAGATTAGCATTATTCCAAAACTTCGTATTAGCGTCCTTTACACCGCGGTTAAAAAAGTAACTCATAGACCAGACAAAACATTTGGCCCTTATTTTTCCAAGCCGTAAAAGCCAACAGCCTTCATCTTTATGCTTAACCTTCATCCAATCTACGATAAACTCTGGAGTCCCGTTGTAGCCATCTTTAATCGCCTTAGAAAAAGCGTCTTGGTGGAAATCAATAAAGATATACATACCCAGCTTAATGGCCTTTTTCATTTGCTTAACTTGTTTTTCAAGGTAGACGTCGTCGTACTCCCTAAAACTTTTTTCTACTCCAGGCCATTGAAACATCCACCTTAAAACATTGGTCCCAACTTTGGCCTTTTGATCTTCTAAAAATTTTTCAGCATCCTCAGCATTTTTAAAACTTAAGTAGTCTCCGTTTTTTGCCATTCCCGAAACGTTCCAACCCCGCATGAGGACTTCTCTTCCCCAAAGGTCTCTAAAATAATGATCCGTTTGGCCTTTATAGCTTTTAGACGCAACTTCAAGATCCCTCGTTTTTGGATGGGTAAGATCAAGGAAAGAGCCATCCGCCTTAAAGGCCCAGACCTTGACAGATGTTAAAAAAGAAGTGGCACAGAAAAAAAAGAAAAACGAAATAAGAAAATTCACTATGGCCTCAATTTAATAAAGAGAGTGTTTGTTAAAAAGTGACCTATTGTATCCTTTTAATGGCCGATGGCAATATATAGACGGAGGAAAGGCAGCGTAAGGGCCTAAAAAAGACTAGACAAAGCCTCGAAGAAAAAAGACTATACGCATTATAATCGTTTATTTTTTCTCTATAACCACCGCATACGGTTCACTGACATGTTTCGTTTCAAGATAGAGGATCTGGCTTTCATCATCATAGGTATGACTCCAACTAGCATCCTTATGGGTGTTATAGACCTTAATGGTATACCCATTGGGGTAATGCCTTTTTGGAACAAAGATTTCAGTTTTCGCTTTAACATTTTCTTTTGTTTTAAATTTTAAAAAGAATTCAGCTTTGTGGACATCAAACGAGTAACCTTCAGGGTGACCGGCAACGGCCCTTGGGTAGGCCCTGACTAAAAAGAAAAGCTTTTTATTTTCCTTTCGATCCCAATCAACGAGCGCCCAAGTCTTACTTGGCTGATTACTATACCAGGCCCAACCGGCCCCCATATAATCAAATAAATTAAGGGCCTCTTCTACATAATTATTAAAGTCCCCAGCGCTTTCATTGGCCCCTATCTCACCGGCCCACAAAGGAGCTTCGTGAAGGTTAGCTTCTCTAGACCTGTTTCGTGACCACATAGAGACCTGCTTTCTATCTGCCGAACCATAAGGAACATCCTCATGAATAAAGACAGGGTATAAATGAGGACTATAGACTATGCGAGATTCACCCCTTCTGACATCTTCAACCTTTTTTAAACCTGAAGGTAATCCAAAGTTAACGCTAAAAGACCTTGGCTCAAAGAAAATATACTTATCATTATCTAACTCACGAATTCCCTTAATAAGCCTCTTGTAAAAACCACCTAAGTAACGGAACTCAAAAAAGGGAGTTAGGTTTGGATGATGAGGCTCATTCATTAAATCGTAACCAATCACTTTTGGGTTATCTTTAAACTTCTTAACGACCTCTTTCCATGCGTTGACGTAATGGTCTTGAAGCCAAGGGTGGTTGTCATAATCCCAAAACCTCTTATAGGCTTCCATGGTGGCGGGATTAACATTTTCTAACCACCACATATGCTTGACAGGCTCCCATTCAGTATTTTCATAAATGATATCAGTAACATCTTCTTTAAGGTACTCTTCATAAGGCCCAACATCTGTCGCCCAAGCTGGAGCACCATTGCCACCAACTGCATAACCATAAACATCTTGGTGCATATCTAACACCACATAGGCTCCATTATCCGTATACCACTTAACTCTTTCAGCAAGTCTCTCTAAATATTTATAATCATACTCCCCTTTTTTAGGCTCAACAGCGGCCCAAAAAATAAGAAAACGTATTCCATTAAATCCAAATTGTTTCGTTTCCTGAATAACATCTTGTTTCGTTACCCATGGCATGAATTGCTTGTTTGATTTAGAAGAGTTGGAAGAGTTCACTCCATGAAGGATAAGAGACCTTCCAAATTCGTCTTTAATGTATTTTATGTTCTTAGGTTTTTTGATTCCAATATAAACAGGGAGACTTGCTCTTCTTTCTTGTGAAACCTTCTTTTTCACATCACCAGGACTTTTGCAAGTGACTTCAAGATTTTTATAACCTTTGGGACATGAACCTAAACAAAGAGGACCTTTTCCCGTGTAACCACTTCTACACTTGGGGTAGCAGAGGGCGACTTCTTTTTCTTTCCCTTTAGGACAAATAGACGGTAACTTTCCAAGTCCTCTGGAATAACTTTTTCTCCAATACCAGCTCCGCCAATTTTTATAGCAAGCATAGCGGTAGGTTCTATATCCCTTTCCGCAACTTTGCCTACACCTGTTTCCATATTTGTCAGCTGCATACCCATTTTTACACCTATCGAGACAGCGACCGGCTTTTTTATCCTTTCCACTCGGACAAACCTGAGTGCTTCCAACACCTCTATTATAACTTGGCCTTTTTTTAAGATCAGGTGGCAAGACACAAGCAATTCCCGTATCCGTATACCCTTCATCACAGTTTTTATAACAACGGTTAAGAACACCCTTCCAGCCATTGTCACATTTTCCGTAGCACATCCCTAATTCAAAATAATCAGTTTTCTCACACTTGGGGAATATCCCATCCTTTGTCATTTTATTATGAACCTCAGTGGAGACTGCTGAATTTTCCTTGATGATTCTTTTGGTCTCTTTTTGCATCTCCTTGATTTCTTTTTGGAAATTGTCCTTTCCAAATAATTGAAAGGTCATAAAAAAAGAGAGGAAAAGGGGAACTAATTTTTTAAAGCAATGGTTTATTTTCATTTTTTTCTCGATCTTTTTAGGTTGTTTCTCTATTTCGGAACAAAATTAAAATTAGTGAAAAAAATATATAAATAATTTTCTACTAATTTTCTTATTTTTTTATTGAGGGTTTGTTTAGAAAGGCTGAAGATAAAACAATAACTAAAACCAAATGAGTCGTTTTTTTTAAAACTGCTGACTTCTCTTAAAACTTTGAAATTTAGTTCATGACTAATCAAACATTGTAAAATTTCTCTCAATCACTAAACTACATTTGTATTATTAAATAGGACATTTATTTTTTCAAAAGGTCCTCAAGGCTATTAATTGAATTGTTCACTAAATTAATTCCATTGTCCCAAAAAGTATTCTCTTCAATGTTTTTCCCTAAATACTTTGAAACAAGCTCCTCGGCCGTCATTTTTCCTGTGTCTCTTAAAACTTTATTATAAGTATTAGCAAAGTTTTCACTATCTTTAAGAGAATAGAGACCTAAACTAAAAAGGTAACCAAACAGATAAGGATAGTTATAAAAACCTAAACCTGAAATAGAAAAGTGAAGTTTACTAGACCAAAACATTGAGTCGTATTCAGACAAAGTATCGCCATACCACTTCTTCCATGCTGAGGTCATCATAGTTTTCAACTGATCAGGAGTCAGATTCCTTTTAAACCTTTCCTCAACCAGGTTTTTCTCAAACTCAAACCTTGCTGGAATATTAATAAGAAGAGTTGCACCACTTAAAGCATTTTGCCAAAGTATTTTTAATTTATCCTGATCATCAGAGCATTCGCTCAAAATTGAATCTCTCACTAAAGTTTCAGCGAAAATACTGGCCGTCTCTGCCAAAGTCATTGGATAACTAGTTTCGCCTAAAGGAAGATCCCTCATAACCCAATTGTGGTAAGCATGGCCTAACTCATGGGCCAAAGTTAAAACATTACCCATTGATCCAGTGTAAGTCATAAACACTCTTGGCTCTCTTAACTTTGAAAACCGGCTGCAATAGGCTCCTGGGTTTCTTTTAGGTGTTGGCAAAGAATCTATCCACTTCTTATCGGCCATCATTTCTACAAATTCCCCCATCTCTGGATTAAATTTTGAAAATGACTTTTTAATGATATTGATTGCCTCTGGGAAAGGTATTTTTTCCTCTTTCTCAATGTTTATGGGACAAGGAGAAAGAAGGTCCCAAGGACCTAACTTCGAAACGTCCATTATTTTCGCCATGACCTTAAGGGCCTTCTGCCCTACAGACCGATTCTCATAAGCTGAATCCATCAATGCATTCAAGGTTTTATTTGTAATCCGGCTTTCGTGACAAGACTGATCCAAGTAATGGAGAGGTCTCTTTGTCGACCTCATCTTATTTGATTCAATCCTCCACCCATTGATTGCATTTAAAATCGCCGAAGTAGACTCTTTGTAACCTTCCCATGATTTATTAATGGCCAACCAAGCCTTTTTTCTACTTTCTCTATTTGGCCCTCTTAATAAAGAGCTTGCTTGGGCCAATCCCATTTTTTCTCCGTCAATGTCAATTTCCATATTTCCGGCGATATCCCGATAAAGCTTTCCCCATGCATGAAGACCATCCACTGAAAGTCCAGTCAGGGCCACTTCTTCTTTTGTTGTTAAAAGAAAATCAATCCTTTTTCTCAAACTTTCGAAAAGAAACTTAGATTCCTGTACTCTTTCATCTTTGATAAAATCATTAAAAAAAGAGTCCGCAGACTTAACTAAAAATATTTCTAAAGGAGCTATGGCCTTCTTTAAATCAGAACTTAATTTTTGGGCCCTCGAAGAAACTTCTTTAGCATCTTTATGATCTGCTTCAGTACTTAATTTAAAGTAGGAATAGGAACTTAACATTTGTAAATCGACAGAAAGGTCCATTTTTTTTCTTAAAAGGTTCCTTGATGATTCAAGGTAGGAGTTTAGATCAGCATCACTTTTTTCAAGAAGCTCTTCAAAAGGCTCAGCTTCCTTCTCAATTTCAGGAATGACCTTTTCTGCCATTTCTAAATCTGAACTCATTTTGGGGTCATCAAACCCTTTGTAGGCCTTTGAATTATCCCAAGTAATATTTTCTAATGTGTTATCCATAACAAGCTCCTCAAAAATGACTGGAAAGGTAAGAGTATTGAACCTCAGTGATTTCTTTATGCGAGTGATCATTAAGTTTGGTTAAATATTTATATATTAAACTACTTTAGTATTGTATAGATTATTAGAAAGATAGACTAAAAATTGTTGAAGCTTTTATAGAGAAAAGGGGTTCCTCGATGAAGAGTTCCATTGGTTTTGTCACTTGTCAGGACTTGGGTCCTTACTTTCCTAGTTCAAAAAACCCTCTTTATACACACGATGACCAAGCTGCAGTCGATTACCTCGAAGAAAAAGGTATTTCTATATCACCCGTTGTATGGGGAACACCTCCCAAAGACCTTAAAAAGAGGGACTTTTCTTTACTTATTGTGCGGTCAACTTGGGACTATATGGACTCGGAAGAAAAGAGGACCAATTTTTTAGCATGGCTTCGAGAGTGTCATAGTGAATCACTTAATGTCCTTAACCCAGTCCCCTTGATGCTTTGGAATATGGACAAGCGCTATCTTCTTGACCTTAAAAATGAAAATATTGCAACTGTTAATACGACACTTATTCCAAGTGATCAGGACTTAAACCTCATGAAGATTTTTGAGGAGAGGGGCCCTTTTGTTGTAAAGCCGACTATCTCAGCGGCGGCCGTAGACACTTTTAGAGTTTTATCCGTTGAGGATGCAAAGTCCATTTCTCAAGGTACAAGCCCCGATGAAACGCGTCCATTCGAAAAGATTAGGAAAGGTCGCAACATGCTCATCCAGCCTTACCATAAAGAAATTGAAACTGAAGGTGAATGGTCTCTTATCTTCCTCAATGGAAACTATAGCCATAGCGTCTTAAAAAAACCAAAAAAAGGCGGGTGGCTAGTTCAAGATGAGAGGGGCGGTTCAGTTCACTGCCTTAAAGCTTCTCCCATTATTGAAGAGAAAGCAAAAATTGCATTTTCTAAAATAAGGGACTCCTTCAATAATTCTCTCTTTTTTCACTCTCAAGAGGGGAAAAAACAAGAGTTAAAAAGTACGCCTCTTTATGCAAGAGTCGACTTGATTCCAACAAGCCTAGGGCCTCTTGTTGGGGAGTTAGAAATGGTTGAGCCTGAACTCTTTTTTCTTTTTAGAGATGGAAAAAGCTTATCACCCCAAAAAGACGCCTTAGAGAGATTTTACGAAGGTATTCTCAAGTTCACAAAAAATAAGGTGACTACTTAAATCTGGTATCGTTCCCTACCCTCTATAATTGAGTTTTGATTTGAGCGAAAATCATATGAGGGAAGGATATGTCAGACAAAAAAAAGAAATCGTCAGTTGCCTTAAAAATGACCCCTCTTATTCTTTTATCAACTTTAGCTGTTGCATTAATCGCTTTTACACTGATTATAAATCAGGACTACCGCGAAGAAGTCCAAGAAGTTGAAAAGTCATTGGAAGATATTAATAAAATCCATCTACCGCCTATAGCTCTTTCGCTTTTTTATGAGGACCGTGGACAAGTTTTAGAATCCCTTAAGGCAATTATAAAAATTCCTGAAATTGTAGAACTTCGAGTAAAGCTTATAGATGAGGACAAGGACGCTTATTCTTTAGTCAGTCCTAATCACAAGGATATGCCCATAAAGGAAAGGCGGTACCTAGGCCCCTATAAAAAGTACGATATCATCTACAAAGAAAACAGTGGAGAATTTAAGCCTCTCAATATGGGAACTATTCACCTATACGCTAGCTTAGAGATTGCGAAGGAAAAAGTTAATAAGCAAATTTTTAACTTTGGTATCATTCAAATTTCTCAAGTTATTGCCCTCGGTTTTTTCTTTTTTCTTATTTTTCAATTTTTTGTAGCAAAACACCTTAAAAATATGGCCTCGTATGCTCAAAATCTTGATTTTGAAGATCTTTCAGGTCCCGACCTTGAACTTAAAAGGAATTTACCGGAATCGACTGATGAGCTTCAGG
This sequence comes from Bacteriovoracaceae bacterium UBA7317, assembly GCA_002474345.1. Taxonomy (GTDB): domain Bacteria; phylum Bdellovibrionota; class Bacteriovoracia; order Bacteriovoracales; family Bacteriovoracaceae; genus UBA7317. Next base: position 5,682 of record DKQD01000180.1, on the reverse strand, counting down.
ACCTGACGGACTCATTTAACGATATGAAAAGAAAGCTCGAAAAAGCTCATAAACAACTTAGGAGCTATGCCGAAGACTTAATTGAAATTGTTTTTGAAAAAACGGAAGAGTTAAATCAAGAAAAAAATAATATAGCCAAACTTTTACATAATATGTCTCAAGCAGTTTTTAAAATTAACAGTGAGCACAAAATAGTTGAACCTATTTCAGATTTTACTAAAGAGATTTTTGGTGAAGATATTATCGGTAAAAACATATACGACGTTATGTATAAGGAAATAGACCCTAAAAGCATCACTTATAGCGATATCCAATCAGTATTAAACATCTGTTTTTATGGTGACGATATTCAGTGGTTTGCTGTGAGCCATTTTATACCTGAAACAATAACCATAATAAAAAATGGTGAGAAAAGAATAATTAATTCCATCCACGACCCAATTTTTAACGAAGATGGTAATCTCGAATACTTATTGTATGTAGTTGAAGACGTCACTGAAAAAGTGCAACAAGAAACTGAACTCCATAAAAAAGATGAAGAACTAAAAATTATGAAAGAGGCTTTAGATTTTGGTTCAAAAAGAGACCTCAGTAAAATTATGATTCAGAACTTTAAAAGAATTAACAATTCAATAAATATTTTTAAAAATTTTAAAGACCTTACAACTGACGATGATAGAAAATCTCTTTTGATTGAAATATTTAGAGACCTTCATACAATAAAGGGGAGTTCAGGTTCCCTAGATCAAATAAGAGATTTAGTTCACTCTATTGAAGAAGGTGTTGATGGTATAATAAAAGGACATTTAAACTTTTCTATAGATTTTCTTTCTAGGCTTGAATTAGATATATTTAAAATACATGGGCTCTTCATTAATTATTTAAAAGTTATTAATAATCAACTTAAAATAAATATTCCAGTCGAAAGTAATTTTTTAGATGAGAGAGTGAGTGACATATCAGTATTTGAAAATAACAGTGATTGGATTAAAGACTTAACAAGGCTAGAAAATGAGTGCTTATACTTTTCAAAATTATGCCTTTCTATTAATGAAACAGACACCTATGAAATCATAAAAAAGATACTTAATATACTTCATGAAAATAAACTTGATGATGCATTTTTAGAAAAGCCAGGAGTTAAAAACACTGTCGAAGAGCTATTAGTTGAAATTAAAAGCTCCCTAAAAGTTGTTCTCCAAAAGCTTATAGAGTTTATTGAGAGTTCCAAAAAATCTTCCGAAGAAAATATTCCACTTGAAAATTTTAATATAATTAAAAATGAAATTTGGAATATTCAAAAAAATGGGAAACTTGATAAAGATTTATTTGAAAAAATTTGTAATAAAGTTAATGGTGAATCTATTTTTAATATTTTGATGTCTTTTGAAAAACAAATTAGCGATATATCCATCGAACTTGAAAAAAAGACTTCGTTTAATGTCATAGGCGAAGACTTCTTAATACCAATCCCTAAGGCCCAAAGCCTAAAAGATATTTTGGTCCACATGATTAGAAATTCAATAGACCATGGCTTAGAAAAAGCGGAAGACAGGAAAAAAAGTGGGAAAGATGAGGTTGGTAATTTAGTAATAAAATACTCAAAATTAGAAAATACAGATTGTAGTTTTAAAATAGAATTATCAGATGATGGGTTTGGAATTGATACATCAAAGATTTATCAAAAGGCAGTTTATTCAGGTCTCATTAAAAATGAAGAACTAAATCATCAAGAAAAATTAAATCTAATTTTCCACCCTTTATTAAGCTCAAAAGATGATGCAGATGAATTGAGTGGAAGAGGTATCGGAATGGATGCAGTGAAAAGCCTCATCCAAAGTATTGGAGGAGAGATTAAAGTTTCCTCCACTCCTTTAAAAGGAACTAAATTTGAAATCATTATTCCATAATAAAATGTTAATACGGAGTAACTAATGGTTAAGAAGATTCTACTCGTTGAAGATAACCGAGAATATATTGATATGCTTAAGACAATATTAAGTGAACATGGCTACCAGGTCATAACAGCTTATAATGGTGAAGATGGACTTGAAATCCTTAAAAAAGATGCAAGCTCAATAGACATTATTATTACTGACCTTCACATGCCAGGCATTAGTGGACTAGAGCTCGCAAAAGAAATTTTTTTACAAAAAATAACAGAAGCTCCCATTGTCATTTTGACAACAGAAACAAGCCCTCAGATGAAGAAAGAAGGGACTCAAGCCGGAATCCATCATTGGATTATTAAACCAATAAAAAAAGAAATTTTTTTAGGAACGGTTGACTTAATTTTTAAAAGGTATTGCCAGAATTAATAGCGGAAAGGCCAAGTCAAAAAATACCTTTTAACCTTAAGCCAAACTCCGTAAAGCCCAAATGGTTCATAAATTAGTATAATACAGACAAGTACACTAAAAAGAAGTGTTGATTGCTGAGCGTTTGTGAGCTTGTTTATCAAAGGTAAATGAGACCCCACCCACTCCATCATAGGAGAGCAAATAATAAAAACCAAAGCACCGGCAACAGCTCCGAATGTTGTTCCTACTCCACCTAGGACAATCATTGTTATATATTGAATACTCAGGCTGAGATCAAAGGGTGGAACAATTGTGATATACTGCTGCTGAAGAGCAAAAGCACCTCCAGCAACTCCGGCCAAAAAGGACGAGATGCCAAAGGCAGCAATTTTTGCGACAGCGGGGTTTACACCAATGACTGAAGCTGCCAGATCACTTTCCCTTACGGCCATCATCGACCTTCCCAAGGTGGACCTTCTAATATTTGAGCAAAGAAAAGCTGACCCTAAGGCAAGAAGGGCCAAAATAAAATAGATCTTGTGAGCAAATGAAACCCTAAAACCAAAAATTTCAGAGGGCCTTGAAAAAGCCCCGAGTCCTCCCTCACCTTCTACTTTAGTAAAACCAAGGTGAGTAGGAACGCTTAGGCCAGAAACTCCTCCCGTATATTCAGGAAAACTCATAAGAATATGCTCAGTCAAAAAGAGAAGCCCCAAAGTCACAATGGCCAGGTAAAGACCCCTCAACCTAAGAGCAAAGGGACCAATGATAAGACCTATCAAAGAAGCGAGTATTCCTGCTATGGGTAAAGCAAGCCAAAAGGGGATGTGAAAACGCGCACCTAAAATAGCGACAGTGTATGCTCCGATTCCTAAAAAGGCAGCATGACCTAAACTTATTTGGCCAGCAAAACCCGTCAAAATCATAAGGGCAACAGAACCAATAACAGCAATAAAGGCCTGATTAAGGATTGTTAGCCAATAAGAACTCGCCACAAAGGGAAAGAGGATTAAGATTGTAAAACCAATCCATAAACCTATTTTATCCCAGAGGTCAGGAAATCTTTCTAGATCTTGAGTATAACTTGTGACAAGTTTTCTTGTTGGCATTACAACCGCTCCACTTCTTTTAAACCAAAAAGACCATAAGGCCTAAAAATGAGAAAAGCTATCATGACGATATATGGAAAAACTGCATGAAAGTTTTGACCAAAGTTGCCAAGCAAAGGATTTACATACCCTTGGGCATAAACCTCTACAACACCTAATAAAACTCCAGCTAAAATTGTTCCCCCAACACTTTCAAGACCTCCCACAATGACGGCGGGAAAGGCCCTCAAAGCGACATAACTTAATCCCATATCCGCTTGCCTTGGAAACATTGAAAGGAGGACCCCTCCTAAAGCAGCAAAAGCTGCCGACAAAAACCAGGTGGCACCAAGAATTCGACCAACCGGAATCCCCATGGCCAAAGCAGTCTCTTGATCACTCGCCGTCGCCCTCATAGCAACTCCAAACCTCGTAAATGAAATCATAAGAAAAAACCCACCGAGGGCAAAAGCTGCTCCAAATATGGCCGCAAGAGAATTATACCAGATACTCACTTCACCTAACTTAAAAGCTTTCATTGCGTCCCAAGGAGTCGGCATACCCATGGGATCACTTCCCCAAACAACATGGGCAGTAGCATGAAGAATGGCCCCTATAAAAATAGTGACAATAATAGTGACAAAAATTGGCCTTCCCACAAGCGGTCTCAAAATACTCCGCTCGACAAGCCCTCCCAATAGACCTGTTCCAATCATCGTTCCTAAAAGAGCAAGCCCCCAGGGAACACCTGCTTCTAATAAAGCAATCATTCCAAAAGCTCCCCAAGTTAAAAACTCTCCCTGGGCAAAGTTAAAAACCTGACTGCCTCTATAAATGACAGAAAAGCCTAATGCCACCAGGGCGTAAATGGCCCCTAAAGCTATCCCTGAAACAGTGAGTTCCAAAAAATTAGTCATGGATAGAGCTCCTCAATTAAATCTCTCCAAATCTCTACGATGGCCTTCCTCCGAACCTTTTGAGTTGCCGTCAACTCGCCATCATCCTGATGGAGTTCCTTTGGAAAAAGCCTAAAGGCCCTCACATTCTCAACTTGTGCCAGATTATTATTGGCCTTATGAATTTCTGATTGAATTAAGTCCTGAACTTCTTTTTTTGAACTCAAATCTGGAAAATCTGTATAAGGAATTTTTCTTCTCGTGGCCCAATCACCAACTGCATCTCTATCTATTTGAACAAGTGCCCCTATATATTTTCGTCTATCACCAATTGCAACAACTTCTTTAATATAGGGGGATAATTTAAGCACGTTTTCTATTTTTTCGGGAGATAAGTTTTTTCCTCCTGCCGTAATAATAATTTCTTTTTTCCGGCCAGTTATTTTAAGACGACCATTGGGGTCTACAGAGCCTATATCACCTGTATGGAGCCAACCATCTTTATCAATGGCCTCCGCCGTTTTTTCAGGATCATTATAATAGCCTAGAAAAACTTGAGGTGCCTTTATTAGGATTTCACCATCCTCAGCCGTCTTACAATGGAGGTCCCCAACAGGAAGGCCAACATCACCGATATGAATATCCCAAGGCCTATTGACATGGGAAATACCGCTACACTCTGTCATTCCAAAACCTTCACTAATAGAAATTCCAACAGCTGAAAACCACTCTAGTAATTCTTCACCAATGGGAGCGGCTCCACTTATAGGAAAGCGGACATTTCTTAACCCCAATCTTTCCTGAAGTGGTCTATAAATAAGAAGGTCATATATAAATTGGCCAAGACGATCTTTAAAATCTTGATCCTTTTTTCTTGTTCTTTTGAGGCCACTTTGAATCGCCCATTGAAAAAGCGTCTTTTTTAGCCAAGAACTATCCTTCATTTTAAGAGTTGCGGTCGCATGCATTTTTTCCCAAATTCTAGGAACTCCTAAAAAAATCGTGGGTGAAACTTCACGGAGGTCTTCTTGAATGGTATTAATCGATTCACCAAAGTGAACAATACTCCCTGTTGTTAGTGGTATGAAAAGGGAAAAGATTTTTTCAGCAACATGACAAAGAGGAAGGTAAGAAAGAAGGGTATCCTGTGGACCCATTTCCACTTCTTCAAAAACTCCATCAGCGGCTACAGTAACGTTTCGACCACTGAGCATCGCTCCTTTGGGTTGTCCTGTCGTTCCTGAAGTGTAAATGACCATACAACAACCTTCGGGATCCAAAAAAGAAACCCTCTTTTTTAAAAAGTCCGATTCCTTTTTAAAGAGTTCTTTTCCTACTCTTTCTATACTCTCCCAAGTTTTTAGACGATCATCATTTAAATTCCGCATGCCTTTTGGA
>DKQD01000114.1:3344-22897 GCA_002474345.1 Bacteriovoracaceae bacterium UBA7317 | reverse complement strand
TCTTAACTCTTTTAAGTGATCAGGCCAAGAAATACTCTCGTATAAATGTTCAGGGAGGTTTAATTGAAGCCTGGTTTGAAACTTTTTTAAATCCTTTTTTGAAAAACTAAAATCCCTGTCAAAAAAGAGAGTCCCAAAACTGTCAAAGGTCTTGATATTTTTGTCTTTATCCAATTCATAAAGGGCCGAAAGAAGGAAAAAATTAAACTTTGAGAGCTTACCTAAAATGAGCCCACTCCGCTTAATCGCCATATAAGAAGGGAAGTAGTAAAGCTTCTCCTCATTAAATTCATTGAGGGAGGTGATCAGCTGGCGGGAATAAAGAGAAGTGAGACTCGTTGATGCAACGATTGCACTCAATTTCATAAAGGCACTTGTCGTGTGAGCGTCAATGGTCCCCTTAAAAATCCTCATGATCCTCCTTTCTTCTAGAGGCTTCGAGCTGTCTTCTTTTGAAAGCTTATCCGCTTTGGTCATCATGGAGATAAGGGGGCGGCTTGAAGAAAGTTTACCTTTATGAAAAGGGTTAAAGTGCTTCTTGAGTTTAAACTTTAAAGTCGAACTTAAAATTTTATTATAGGCATCTCTTCCGTCTGGGTCGTTAAAATTAAAAACGTAGTCCAAGATAAACTGGTTTTTCTTTGTGTAGGAGATACCTAATGTTAAAAGGTCGAAGTGAAGGACATTATTAATAAGTCCATCAACAAAGTTAATATTGGTGAGTGTGTAGGCCTGGGTGCTATAGGCCGTGCCGGTAAGCCCTTTTTCAGAAATGGACTCAATCTTTAAGCGGAACCGTCCTTCAGTTAAGGCAATAATAGAAATTTTAAACACACCGCTTAAAAAAAATTGACCAGAAAGCCCGGCCAAAATGGGGGCGGGAGGAAACAATTGGGCGATATTAGCTCCAAGGGCCAGGCTTAGGGTCGTGGGGAAGCTAAAAATATCCCCAGGTCTCATATTTTTAAGCGCCGATTTGTCGCTAAAAGGGAAAAAAGGCTTCATCAAGGCGCCGGCCTCTTTGGCCTCCTCCATGGACTTGAACCTTCTTTTATAAGAAAGTTCTGATTTGTCGCTAATATTTAGAAAAAGAGGAAGTCCCTGAAAGAGGTCTCCAGGAGCTATACTATAACCTAATTTAAAAGTGTCCGTTCGAACAAAGGTCATCCCGTCGTAGCTCGTTTTGTAATTGTAGCCAAGGCCTAGATCAAGGCCAGCCTTTTTGTTAAGGGCGATAGGAGGTAAGTCTAGGGGAATGTCCCAATCTGGCCCAAAGAGGAGGTCTTTAATTTTTGAAAGGGAGGATTTTATCTTTTTATAGGGTTTTTTCTTTTCACTTCCCGTTTTGGAATTTTTTTGAAAAGACGCTTTTTCAAGAAGTGAGGATAGCTCCGGCCCTTCCGCTAGCGAATAGGAGGAAAACATGAAAAAAACTAGGCATAAAAAAATACGGTGTGTCATCAATCCTCACCTAAAAGCTCATAAGAGTTAAAAAGGGACCTGTTTAATCTTTGGAATTCCAGACGTTTTTAACAGTAAAGACCATTCCAGAGATGTCACGGGTTTTGTTTGAAGCATTAATAACGGACCAGGGAAGGTAAGGCAAGTCATCTACCTTAACAACCATCATTCTTGTCGTTAAAACAAGAGTCCCACCGCCTTTTAAAGGCCAGTTTTGGACAAGAAAAAGACCTCCTTGAATGAGCTGTTTTTCTTCCATGAGCTTTAAAAAGAAGACTTTTTCAGGTGCCCCAAGTTTTCCCATATATTTTGGGTGGAAGTAATTATTAATTTCCTTGGAAGATGTGCTTGTCCCAATTTGAGTTTTTTTATCGATAGCGAAGTAGACTCCTTCAAATTTAACTGTTCCAATTTTAAGCGCTCCCATATTAAGAGCAGTGACAAAGGTATTAGCAGAGTAAGGGCACTCAGAGTCAACATAACTCTTTTTGAGTTTTTCAAGGCCCAGAATTGTTTTTTGTAAAAAGGAACTAGAAGTCATTCTCTTGAGGGTGTAATAGTCGATATTTTTCCGAGGAGTGATATAGGCATAACGAAAAACGCTGATGGCCCTTTTTTTCATTTTATTATAACCGAAGACGTCAAGGCGACCAAAAGGAGAGCTTCGAAATTTTTCCATCATTTTATCGGTGTAGACAGCGTTAGAGTATTGGACGTAGCCTTGGGCAAGTTTTTGAGGGTCAACGGCAAAATCTATTTCCCTCTCTTCTACAATTTTAATGTCATTGGGATAGAGGGCCTTGGTTCTAACTGTTAATGGCTTCGTTTTAAGCTTTTTAAGCCACGACTTTTTCTTTTGAGTTAAGCAGGGAATGTACTTCTTTTTTTTGGATTTGGCCTCTACCGAACTAAGATTTAACAAAAGGGAGAGGGTAAAGAGACAAAAGACCAAAGACTTGTTTAGACCCATCATTCTTTTTTTCCTTTTTATATTCTTTTTACAACCTATATTATAGAATTAGAATGATGATTAAATAAAGATAAATAAAGATAAATTAAGACCTCTTTTTTAGAGAATTCTAAGGATATAGGATATGAGAAAAAGCTTTTATCTTGAAAAGTATCTTATGGATAATGACATACTCACTAAAGATCAGGCCTTGAATTTGATGGTTGAGAGGATTAAAAAGGGGCCTATTTTTGAAGAAGTGGCTTTGAAGATGAATTTTATCGATCAGCATTCCCTCCTTCAAATTTTAAAGCTTAAATATCATTTCAAAGGTCTCTCAGCTGAAGAAATTGCTCTTCACAACAAAATGATTGATAAAGAACAGATGGCAAAAATTAGAGATGAAATTTTGGAGCATTTACCTAGGGCCGAAACAATCCTTGAGAAGTCTTCAAATGTAGATAAAAATGTGTTGGAAGAGGCCGTCAAAAAGACTGATGGAAGGATTGATGAAATTGATAAGAGAGGGGCAGACTTAAAAAGAATAAAAACATTTTCAAAGTTAAGTCAGAGGGACCTCTTCGACCTCGCCGATTTGGCCGTTTGCAAGTCTTTTGGTAAAGGGGAGAAGATCATAGAAGATGGTGGCCAGGCGGACCATTTCTATTTCCTTACTAAGGGGGATGTGAAGGTCACAAAGCCAAATGAGGACCATGAAAAACCCGATATCTTTATTACGACGATTTCTTCCCCAGAAATATTTGGTGAATCGAGTATTTTTGAGGAAGAAAAAAGAAAGGCCCATGTTGTAGCAGAAAATGATGTAGAAGTTTATCAGTTTGATAGAATGGACTTCTTGGCCTTTTTAAATTCCCACTTGGAGGCGTCTCTTCCGATTCTTTTAGATATTGTACAAAGGCTATTAAAAAGGATTGGGGATACCAATAGAGAACTGGCTTTTGAAAGAAAGGACTTTGTAGACCAAAGCTCTGTTGATGATCTTTTGGAACAACTTTTGCCTTAATCAAAAGAGAATTTATTTTTCATTTTAATTCGAGTGTAAAGGTCCTTTTAATGTTTTTTAAAAGTTTAAAATTTACTTTGAAGGTAACGGCCCTATGGCCTTTAGCTTGTTATTTTGGATTTACTTTTTCCTACTTTTTTGTCGGCCTAAAAGTTCATGAAGGGATTCTTGATTTAATGTTGGGAAGTGTAAGTGCGATCCTACTGCCTTTATTTATAATGATGTTTTTTGAAAGCAGATTTTTAAGAAAGGGCTGTCTTTCAATTTTTTACTTTTTTTATGTTTTTTTGGGTGTTTACCGTTTTACGATAAAAAGGCCTTTTGACTATAAACTCTTTATAGATAATTTAAATATTCTTTTTTATTGGGAGGCCACGGATACAATTGGAGATAGAGTTTCTTTATTGGATATATTTTTCCTTTTAAGTTTGATTTCATTTGTTTTAGCTTTCGCCGTTTTTAAAAATAAAAAAGTCAATGTTGAAGTTCCTTTGAAAAAAGGTACCGCTATTTTTATTCTTCTTTTTTATTTTGGGCTTCTCTATTCCCCCAAAAGTCAAGTCGATGAAGTGGGCCTAGTGGTTAAGGATATGATCGCTTTTTATAATAGGCCTATGAAAATTGGAGAAAAGGGAAAGAGTTTCTTAAAAAAAGAGTACCCTTTTTTAAAGCTAAAAAAAGAAAGTTCTCCTTTAATTAAGGAAAGGCCTCATATTTTTATCATTCCAATTGAGTCTTTTAATGCTAATTTTGTTGAAAATAAAAATGAAAATGGCATGGAATACACACCTTTTTTTAACTCTCTTATAAAAAAGGGGATTTATGTAGAGCATTTTTATGGGGGCTCCATTCAAACGGCCAAAGGAGTTTTTTCCATTCTTTGCTCGATGATTCCTAAAAAGCACGGAAAAGTCTTTGAAATGCATACAGATGTAAACTTTCGTTGCTTGCCAGAAATTTTACAAGAATATGGTTACAAAAACCTCTACTATCAAAGTTACCGTGATATTAATTTTGATAACACTAAAAATTTTTTAAAGCGTAATAATTTTGAGGTTATTGAGTCGTTAAATGTAGATGAATTAACAGAAAGAGAAAGAAGAGAAAATATATGGGGATGGGGCCCTCAGGATGATCTTCTTTATAAATATGTATTTAAAAAATTAGATCAAAAATGGAAAATTCAAAAAAAAGAAAAGGGAATTAAAAGGCCTTTTTTTGTGACTCTTCAAGGCATTTCTAGTCATATGACTTTTCACTGGATTCCTGAAAAACAAAGATACCTTTATAAAGACAATAAGAGTAAAAAAGAGAATTTTGCCAATGCTATCCGCGTTGTTGACAATTATTTAAAAACTTTTTTTGAAGAGTTAAAAAACCGTGATTATTTAAAAAACTCTATTGTTGTACTAACTGGTGATCACAGTTTTCCAAATGGAGAGCATGATATTTACCATAATGAAACAGGCTTTTTCGAAGAGTTTTTTAGAGTTCCTTTGCTCATATTGCCAGGTAATTACCATAAACCCTTAAGGGTAAAAGAGAAAAGTTACTCCCAAGTTGATATTGCACCGACTTTATTGGACTTAATAAATATTCAAACCTCCCATAGTTTTCAAGGAAGTTCGATCTTAAGTGGCAAAAAGACTTTTCAATTTTTAGTTCAGCCTTATTCCGGTACATTTCTTGGAGTGGTAGATTATCCTTTCAAATATGTTTTTCATGAAAAAACAGGAAAGGAGTTTTTATTTAACCTAAAAAATGACCCTCAAGAAAAATCAAACCTTCTTAGTTTAGCTAAAAGGAATGAGGAAATAGAACTTATTGCTTACAACTTAAGAAGTGAAAAAGATTTATTTTATGTAAATGATTTTATTATAGAGAAAAACCGAGTTTGGAAAAAGGCCCAATAAAATCCATTAAAGCACTCTCATAGAACCAAATATATTTCATGAAATCATATAAAATTATGCAAAAAAACAGACTGGAGAACTCGGTTGATGGTGTAAAATCTATGATAATTTGAACGATTTTAAAAAGGTAACAAAGAGTGAGTTATGAAGAAGTTTTTTCAGTTTTTCTTTCTCTTTTTCTTAGGTTTTGCTTCAGCGGTCATCCTAAATGAATTTGTAAGAATTTCAGACATAAAAGAGGACGTTATATCCAAATCTCAGTCCCTTTTTGGGGGGCCAGAAAGAGATGTTGCAGAAGATTTAACAGAAGTGGATTCTGCGTCTGAAGAAGTTGCTGATGAGCTTGGGGGTGATGCCGAAGAAACTGCAGACTCCTCTGGCGAGGCAGAAGAAGGAGAAGAGCTTGCAGAGTCGGATGAAGAAATGGAAGGCGAGGAAAGTGAGGAAGAAGGAGAGGAATTGGCCGATGATGGAGAAGATGAAGACGGCGGAGAAGAATTGGCCGAATATGAGGGAGATGAAGAGCTTGGTGAGGAAGGCGAAGCTCCTAAAAAAGGAATGCCTGTTCACTCTGCTGTTGTTGGGTTAAGAGATATCCAAAAGCATTTCACAACATATGGAAATTTAAAGCCCTGGAAGAAAGTTGTTTTAAGACCAAATAGAGAAATGACGGTTAAAAAGGTTATGGTCAAAGTTGGAGATGTTATTAATGTTGGAGAAGTTTTAGTTGAATTTGAATCTGAATTACAAAATGAAAAGAAAAAGCTAGCTGAAATTGAGTTAAAAATTAAAAATGCTGAGTTCAACCTTACTAAAAAGTTAGCAATGAATAATTTTATTTCAAAAAATGAAATGATGACAAAAAGTTTGAATAGAGAAGCACAGGCCTTAAGGTTTAAAATTGAACAAATTCAAAGCAACAAACAGTTTATGAAGGCACCCATTAGTGGAATCATTTCATCGATTAATTTAAATCCAGGGGATTACATTAATGATCCCTCAAAGTTTTCTATCAAAATAGTTGATCAACGGAAGTTTAAGGTCGATTTATTTTTGCCACCAGAAATAGCAGAGGCCCTCCAAAACAAGGTCCCTGTAGAAATTTTTCGGACAAAAGGTAAAAAGAAAGAAATAAAAAAAGCTCATGTTATCAGTGTAGCACCGACACTCGATTTAAAATCTGGTACAATCCAAACAGCTCTTGGTGTAAGCCAACCACCTTCAAGCTGGCGCTCGGGAATGTATGTAAAAATAAAAATTACTGTATCATCATTGTCGGGAGTCGTTGCTGTTCAAAATTCGGCTTTGGTCCAAGAAAAAGATAAAATGGTCTTATTCAAAATTTCAAATAAAGCCGGCAAAGGAGATTTTGTCACGAAGATTGTACCAAAATTAGGTGACTCAGATGGGGCCTATACTGAGGTGAAGTCAGGTCTCGAATTCTTTGATAAAATTGTTATAAAGGGTCAAGGAAGTTTAAAAGATCAATCTTTAGTAACAGTACTTAAATGATTTAGTTTTATTAAAACCCTCTTTGTCCTTTTCTTTCCTGAAGATGATTTTATGCTTAAACGGGGCTAAAATGTAAGCACCTGTGCACTCTTTTCCATGGAAGGATAAAGACATGAGTGAATTTTCTGTTCGGCGACCTGTCACCATTTTGATGATTAGCCTAGGCCTTATTGTCTTAGGTGTTATCTCCGCAGACAGGATTCAATTAAGGTTATTACCCCCTATTTCAACTCCAGAATTCTCTATTATGACAAAATATAAAGGGGCCACACCTAAAGAAGTTGAAAATAAAATTACTACGCCAATCGAAAAAGCTGTAAGTACTGAGGCCGGTCTTTACAGGATGGAGTCCTTTTCGGAAAGTGGTCGTTCGGAGATTAGACTAAAGTTTTCCTCCGATATAAATATTTTAGAAACAATTTCAAATATTAGAGATAAGATTGAGTCGGTTGGCTTAGATGAAAGTATATCAAGGCCAAAAATTTTACGGTTTAATCCTAATGCCATGCCAGTTTTAAGGGCCTCTTTTACAAGTGATGAAAATTCAGGGTTAGATGCTTTTCAATTGGCCGAATTTATTCAGGATAACCTTCTTAAAAAAATTGAAACTATAGATGGAGTGGCCTTGGCGACTCTTATGGGAGTTCCAAAGAAAGAGATTTTTGTCGAACTTGACCCTTTAAAATCTAAGGCCTTTGGAATTGGAGTGACAAGTATCCCCGGTAGAATCCGAGAAACGAATAAAGAAATGCCAGGGGGAAGCATTCAAGAAGGAGGAAAGAGTGCAAGCATAAGGCTTGGTCAAAAACTTGGGTCTTTAGAGGACTTAGGTGGCGTCGTTGTCAAAAAAAATCAAACTCAAAATATTAATCTTTCTGATGTTGCAAAAATTCAATTAAGATCTTTAAAACCCAAGGTACGTACCCATTTAGATGGGAGGCAAAGTTTAATTGTTGAAGTAAAGAAAGAGTCAGAGGCCAATACAGTTATTGTTGTACAGAAAGTAAGGAAATTAATTGAAAAATTTTTGAGTGAAAATGAAGAAGTTAGAGGTGTTATCCTTATTGATCAAGGAAAAGAGATTAAGTCATCCATTGATAATGTTATTGGCGCTGTCGTTAACGGAGGTATCCTTGCGGCATTTGTTATTCTCATTTTCCTGCAATCTTTGGGGCCTACAACAATTGTCGCCTTATCTATTCCTATGAGTTTAATGATCACTCTCGTTTTAATGTATTTTACAGGAGTTTCTTTTAATCTTATGAGCTTAGGTGGACTGGCCTTAGGGGTTGGAATGCTTGTTGATAATTCTATTGTCGTTTTGGAAAATATCAGCCGATTTAAGGCACAGATGGATGATCATAAAGAAGCTGTTATTTGGGGAACTAAGAAAGTCGCCTCTGCTATAACGAGTTCGACACTAACTACGGTGGCCGTTTTTGGGCCCTTGGTTTTTGTGGAGGGAATGATAGGGCAATTATTTAGAGATATATCCTTAACAGTAGTCTATTCACTCACTTCTTCTCTTTTTGTGGCCCTAGTTTTAATTCCATGTTTAAGCTCTTTGGAGTTCGGTAAAGAAAAAGAAAAGAAAGAGTTGGGACTTGATCTTATCTTGATGCCTTTCTTTGATAACTACCGGGGACAATTGGAAAGGCCAATTTATTTAATGCCCTTTTTTCTTATAAAAAACATTTTTGTCTCTCTTCAGGTCGCTTTTATCCTTACAATGCATTTTTTAACCTCTTTTATTGGTTGGATTTTAACATCACTGTTTAAATTATTTCTTTTTATATTTGAACTTATTTTTAGACCTGTCATGAATATTGTAGGAAAAGGTCAAGATAATCTTAGGGTAAGATATGGAAAGTCTCTTGAGCTGCAGCTCAGAAACAAAGTCAAAGTTCTTTTCGTTGTCCTAATCATTTTTGGGAGCTCTATTTACTACTTAGGTCAGAAGGGGGCCGAGTTATTTCCTTCAGAAGGTTCTGATAGGATCACCTATAACTTGGAATTTCCATCAGGCCAGCTTTTAGATGAAACAGAGGGAATAATCTCTAAGGTCGAAAAAAAATTGCTAAATTTAGATGGTCTGAAAAATGTAATCTCGATGACCGGAGTTGAAGGCCCTCAATATTCCAGTCTGATGATGACTTTTGAGGATGATTTAAAAATAGAAGAGTATGGGCCTTTAGAGGCCAAAATTTTTCGAGTTTTAAGAAAAATTCCAGAAGTTAAGTTAACAAAAATGGTTGAAAGCATGATTTCTGCAAGTAAACCCATTGAAATAGAAATATTTTCAAACGATTTAGAGCAATTAGCAGACCTTGGATCACAAAGTATAAAAGCTTTGAAAGAGATGGAGGGTTTAAAGGATGTTGAGTCGTCTCTAAAAGGGAATATTTCCGAAATTAGCGTTAATTTTAGTCAATCTAAATTAGACCGCTTTGGAGTGGATATGGGGTCCTATACTAAGGATTTAGGGCTTCTTATAAAAGGAAAATCAGCTGGGTTTATTCCTATAAAGGGTACACAAATCCCAATAAAAGTTGGTACAGACATAGGCTATTTTGATAACTTGGAAAAAATAAGTTTTTTCAGTGTTTCAATGGACAAAAAACCTATATCTCTTAATCAAGTCTCGCAAATTGAAAGAAATAATATCCTTGGTCTTATTAAGCATATAGATAGAAAAAGGGTAGTGACTGTCTCAAGTGATCTGGATGGAATTGACTTGAGAACTGCAAGTAACCGGATTAAAGAAAAGTTAACAACTCTGTTTGCCGGAAAGGACATAAAGTGGGCCATAGCAGGTCAGGATGTTGAGAGGCAAAAGTCAGAAAAGTCCCTGTTGTTTGCCATTGGCCTTTCTATTTTCCTTATTTATATACTTCTTGCCAGCCAGTTTGAAAGCTTTGCTCAGCCTGCTATTATTCTTTTTGCAGTCCCTCTATGTGTCGTAGGAGTTGCAGGTATTTTAGGGGTATTGGATATGAGTGTGTCGGCACTCGTTTTTATTGGGTTTGTTATTTTAGCGGGAATTAGTGTGAATACTTCTATTGTTCTAGTTGATACAATGAATGAAAGAATAATGTCTGGAATGGACCGCTTTGATGCTATTGTTGAATCTTCAAAAAACCGTTTAAAGCCGATACTTATGACAACAGCTTCAACAATTATAGGACTTTTACCAATGGCCATTAGTGTTGGGAAAGGAGCGGGGATGAGAAAGCCTCTTGCCATAACTGTGATAGGGGGCCTCATTAGTTCAACCATCCTAACTCTCATTGTTGTTCCCTTGGTTTATGATTTAATTTCAAGGAAGAAAAAAATTGAAGAGTAAAGAACCTTCATTTTTAGAAACATTAATTAGAAAGAAAACGCTTTCTTTATCTTTGGCCTTTGTAGTCATGTTGGTTATTAGTGCTGTTTGCTGGATGAAAATTCCAGTTGAAGTTATGCCTAAGGAAACAACTGAACCGTTTTTATATGTAAACGTCAAGGCACTCAATCCCGGTCCACCTGAAGAAATAGAATTAGCTTTAACCCTACCTGTTGAAGGTGCAATGAGGACAATTTCTAATGTCCAGGAAATGAAAACGAGAACGAGTAAGAGAGGTTGTAATGTTTCACTCACTTTCAAACCTAAAACAGATATGCAATTGGCCTATTTCAGTGTCCAGGAGGCTTTACAGGAGCTAGATGGTAAGGGCATTTTGAAAATGAAATCAGTAAAAATCATGAGGTTTAATCCGGAAGCAGAGGCCCTCATGAAATTAACTGCAAGTATTCCGATAGATATAGAAGATCCAAATAACCTCATAAATGTAAAGTTAAAGTCTATCCTTGAATCAACTCCAGGTGTAGCGAAAATTGAAATTCAAGGAATCGAGCCAACTGAGTATCAGTTTAATATTTCACCAGACAAGGTTTTTGAGCATGGCCTTACACCAACGGACCTTTCTAAAAATTTAAACTTTCAAAATTCAATGGAGACTTTGGGAAATGTACCGGCCCTTGCTCCTAATCGTTTAACAAGCTTAAAAAGTAGTCTCGTAACCAAAGAGCTTGATACTGTAAAAGGGAAATCTTTAAAAAGTGGAACAAATTTAACTCTAGATAAAGTGGCCAAAGAAAAGCAGCTTGATAAATCAAAGGAAAATATATCAAGAAAGGATGGGGACCAGACAATATTTATTGAAATCTTCCAAACGCCCTCAGTGAGTCTTTTTGATTTTGCAAACACAATTGATGAAAAGTTTAAAGACCTTCCAAATTTGGACCCAGAGTTTAAGAAAATTAAATTTGTCTATGTTATTAATAAGGCCCAAAGTTTAAGAAAGTCTATGAATGATGTTTTTAATTCACTTTATATGGCGATCGGAATTACTTTTCTTGTTGTTTTTATATTTTTGAGGAAAATTGGTGCAACTCTAATTATATCAATTGTTATTCCCGTAAGTGTATTATTTGTGGTTTCTCTTATTTACATGAAAGGTGGGAGTTTAAATCTTATATCTCTATCAGGTTTAATTTTATCAATTGGTCTTATTGTTGATAATGCCATTGTGGTCGTTGAAAAAATAACTCAGTTTAGAGAAAAAGGTCTATCGAGAGTTGATTCGGCAACTCTTGGGGCCAATGATGTTGCTATTCCTCTTCTTCTTTCAACTTTGACAACAATCATTATTTTTTTACCAGCAGCTTTTATTGACTCAGGTGATACCTTTACAAATATGTTAAAGGCCTTTCAAGTTCCAGTTATTAGTGCTCTTATTTCTTCTTACGTAATTGCCCTCTTTTTTGTTCCTTTAGGAGCGTTAATAGGTAAAAGAGAGAGCAAAAATATTGCTGTTTGTGATGTTGACCTTGAAGAAGAAGACCAGGAAGTTTCACCGACTATGATTAAATTTTATCATTTATTACTAAAAAATAAGGTTTTGGTTGGAGTAGTTATTCTTTCAATAATGTGTGCGCTTTTTATGAAGGTTTCTTCTATAGAAGAAGTTGATATAGATGACCCAAGGGATCCCTATAATAACTTAAACCTGACTTTTAATAAAGAAATACCAGAATATGAAAGGAAAGAAATTGTCGAGGAAATTGAAAGAAAGCTTCTCAGAAAAAAGAAAGATTTAGGCTTTAAGTTCGCTTTAACTGAATATACTGCAAAAGATACGTCAGGTACATTTACACTTTATCCCTTTGAAAGTGATAACCTTGATAAAGCACTTGATACGCTAAAAGAAAAAATGAAAAAATTTGCTAAATCTTTTAGGCCAATTCCTGGCTTTAAAATATCAGCTGGATATGATGACGATGACGATATGAGTAGTGGCCCCAAAAAAATGACGGTTTATTTAGAGGGTGCCAAAACTTTAAAACTAAAATCAATCCAAGCAGACTTAATGGATGAAATAAAAAAAATAAAAGGTGTCACTAAGATTAATACTGAGGCAATGGAAAGAGGTTCGTTGAGTTTTCGTTTTGTATCTAAGCCAGCAGTTGTTCAGCAGTACGGTCTAACTCTTAAAAAAATAGCCAGCCAAATCACATCTTTGATGAATTCTTATAGTATCGATGGCCTCGTTGTCGATGGTAAAAAGGTTGAAACACAAGTAAAGCTAACTCCGGAAGGAAATGATTGGACAAGAGAAGCTTTAAAAAAGGTAAGAGTTTCTGTTGGAAAAAATAACTTTGTTCCTTTAGGTGATCTTGGAGTATTTGTTGAAACAAAACAGGTGACTTCAATTTCAAGGAAAAAGGGACTTTCTTTTTTAAAGTTTTATGTTTATTTTAATGGCACACTATCGAGTGCTGATTACAGCGCTGCCAAAAGTAGTGTAAGAAAAATTGTGAGTGATTATAAGTATCCAAAGGGTTATGGAAAAAAGAAAAACGAATCTTTTGAAAAAGTTGAGGAAATGAAAAAGAAGGGACAGTTTGTGATATATATGTCCATCTTTCTTATTTATCTTATTATGGCCTCTCTTTTTGAGTCGCCTCTTTTACCCTTTGCGATTTTATTTACAGTTCCTTTGGCCATTATTTTTGGTATATCGGGACTTCACTTTTTAAAGTTTGACCTTGATCCTATGGCAAGATTGGGTCTGATAATATTGATAGGGGTCGTTGTTAATAATGCGATAATTCTAATTGATGTGATTTTAAAATTAAGAGCAAGGGGAAAAAGAAGGGATGATGCTATTGCTCTTGGTTGCACCCAAAGGTTAAAAGCCGTTTTTATGACTACGGCGACAACTGTATTTGGTTTAATGCCGGTTGCTTTAGGTCAGTCTAAAATTATGGGAATACCATATTCAACTTTAGGAATTTGTATAATAAGCGGAATGACCTTCTCGACACTTATTACTCTAGTCTTGTTACCACTGGTTTACATTCTTTTTGATTCTCTAGAGTTTAAAGTTAAAGAAACTCTAGGCATGGCAAACTGATTTTTAAAAAAAAAGGCCTCTTTTTTAGTAAGGCCTTTTTAAAAATGAATTTCGATTTTTTGGATTTATTTTTTATTAATCTCTAAATTTATGATGATGAAAGTGAAGGTTATGGTCACATCCAGTCGATGAGACAATTTGATCAAAGCTAACTTTGCCAATCGAAGACCATACTTTATTTCCATTGGCATCTTTTTCGTTAGCAACGAAAATGTTAAAACTTAATTGCCCGTTTGAGTCTATATGAGTTTTTAGTTCATCTCTAAAATCTGACTCATTAACGGCGTCTTCCTCATTTACACCAATAAACTTCATGTACTTGGGGGTGGTGGCCACTTCATTTTCTTGAAGCCCTAAATTTGATATTGAGTAAACTTGCCTTATGCCAGGGTTTTTATCAGCTTCACCAAATGCTTTTCCTACGGCCGCAGCAATTGGTGCGAGTAAGGGAAGAGAAAATGAAAAGGACGGAAGAATACCTGGTTCATTTGTTAAATTAGCTCTTGTAAAGTTTGTTTCGTAAGTTCCACCGAGATTATCTATGAGAAAAAAGTTTGCTGTTTTATGAGTTGTGTAAGGATCTTCTGTGGGAAAAATTTTTCCTGCAAGACCAAATCCTCGTAGATCACCTTGTTTTGTGTTGGAAAGAGTTGTTGACGCTCTTGCAATAATTAGACCTTTAGAACCTTTTTTGAAGTAACCTGAGTAAGGGTTTTCTTTTGTTATTTCCCAAATTCCGGCCATACAGGTTCCATTTTTGTGAAGGAGTTTATCAAAGTATGGAAGTATATCAGATTTGTTTTCAACGGTTCTTTTTGCACTTTTTTTAATTAAATTTGTAAAGCCACTGAAGAAACTTGAAAATGTAACCTTCTTTTCAGGAAGATATGAATAAGGTTTTTCTTCAACCACAGACCAAACTTCTTCAAAACTTGAACCATTATAAGCTTCTTGAGCAAGTATTGGATTTGAAAATTGTAATAAAGCGGTTGATAAAATGAGGGATTTAAATACTTTTTTCATTTAAAAAATGTCCTTAAATAAAGTTTATTGATAGCTTAAAAGCACTCTCAGTTCGTGGTCTAAACCTAATGAAAAAGAAAGCGACTTACAAGTTATTTAAGAATGTTATGAAAAAAAGAGAGGTTAAAGCTTATTTTAAACTAGAGTAAGACTGGGAATCTTGCTTTAAGATCGACTTATTTTAGATAAGCTTATTTTTCTGGACAAAGAAACTTAATAAATCAAGGCCTCAAGTCCTGTCCAAAAGCCTGCAGAATTTGTCCCATTAATAAAAATTTGTCCTTTAACCTTCTTGCCAGACCTACCCTTGCACTAAATAAGTCTGTTCTGGCCTGTCTAAGGTCAGAGCTTGTAATTTTCCCAAGGTTATACATATTCTTGGAGTATTTTTGTTGTGCCTTTGCCTTTTCCAAAATGAGTTGTGAGGATTTTATACTTTCACCAAGAATTTTATAATCCTGAAACAATTTTAAAATTGTATTCTTTTTTTCAAATATTTGTTTTTTGAAGTTTAATTCACTGGTTTCAAGATTGTAGATGGAAGACTTTAAGTTGGCCCTCGATTTTCCCCAATCAAAAACGGTCCATGTTAAATTCAAACCTGCTTGAAAGGATTGAGGGTTTGTGTCCCCACTTTTAAATTGTTCAGCTAAATCCCATGTATGGGACGCACTTGCTGTAAGTTGAGGCCACATATTGAGCTTCTCCTGACCTAAACTATTTTTGGATTTTTCCATGTTGTTTAACTCCATTTTTATATCAGAGTTATTTTCGAGCAGCACCTTTTCCCAATCCTTTTGAAAACGCTCCCAGTTTTTATCAAATGCATCTTTGAAATAAGGCCTAAAAGTTAAAAAGTCGACAGGTTTTACTTCAACTTTTTTATTAGGGTTAATTAGAAACTGAAAGGCGGTGAGCGCTGTTTTTATGTTTTTATTTATTTCAAGGAGGTCCCTGTTAGCGTTTAAAAGAGAGATTTCTGGACTATAAAGATCTATTTTTGTTTTGGCGCCAAGCTTTACTAATTGGGACGCCTTTTTGTAGTTCATTTGAGCACTATCTCTTCCCTGCTGGGTAATGACTTTTTCATTTTTTAAGAGTTGAAGACTTAAATAAGAACCTAAAACATTGAGAATATAATCCTGAACGGCTTTGAATGTTGAAATTTCCTCATTTTTTAATGAAAGCCCAGTGTTTTCAATTGTTGTTTGTGTTTGCCAATGGTCCCAAAGAGTCCACGATGTAGTTAATGAAGCTGTTTTTGAAACTGTACCTTCTCCGGCTGAATGGGAGTAGCTTAATCCGCTTGATAGAGAAACAGTGGGAAGGTATGCTTTCTTTGAATTCGAAAGATCTATTTTTGCTTTCTCCAAGTTTATCCGCTGGTTTTTTATATTTATATTGTGTTGTAGGCCTTCAATAATGAGGCTTTTTAAGTCCATACTCGCCAGAGTTTTGCCTGATATAAAGTTAGAAAGAAGGACTAAGGTTAGAGAGAGAAAAAGAGTGGGCATTGTGTTCATCATAAGTTTGCCTCAAAATAGGAGTAGAAAACTTTTTATAAGATTTTTTTTTGTCAGGAGATATTCTAACAATATGGCGACATTAATTAAAGATGCAACCACGATAAATGAAATTAACGATGTCTTAAAGTTGAGGTTTTCTGTTTTAAAAGAGTCTGGAAAGGCATTGAATGGTCTTTTTGTTTCTACGGGAAAAGTTTCAGACTTTTTTGATGTTTACCCAAATACTTATAATGTATTGGCCTACCGTTCAGGTGAGCCAATAGCCACATTAAGGGCCGTACCTTATTACCCTCCTAAGAAAATTGGAGGAAAAAATAACAATTTTGATGAAACTGAACATGATGTTTTGGACGAAGTTTTCGACTATACCGAAGCAAACCAGCAATTGAAGGGTGAAGCCTACTTTATTGATATAATCCTAATCAGGAAAGAAGACTCAAACAAATCGGCTTTGATTAGTGCTTTATTTAAGAACTTATTGGGAAAACTTGCTTCAGAAAAGGTTGATCATGTTTTTTTAAATGTGACTGAGAACTTAGAGAAGTATACTAAGGAGCTCGGGTTTAGGGACCTGGCAGACAGTTTTGAAAGTGATCTACTTGGCCGCAAAGTAACACCTAGTGTTTTGGACGTAGGAGCTTTTTATGATTCTTTTGTTAGGGGTATAGAGGACAGGGAGATCCTTCGTTTTCAAGACACTTTCTATCATATTGTATATGAGCCTGGTGAAATTTGTATGACTCATGGAGAAAAAGGAACAACAGCTATTCTTATTGAGTCTGGAGAAGTTGAGGTTCTTATTGATAAGGATGAACAAATTATTCCAATTGCTACAATTGGAAAGGGAAACTTGATTGGTGAAATCGGGTTGGTTACTAATGAGACGAGAACGGCTTCCATTATTGCTAAAAAACCAACTTCTTGCATCGCTTTTGATAGGGAAAATTTCATGGAAATGATGACGAGAAAGCCTAATCTTATGCTTGATATGTTTAAAGTTTTTTCAAAGAGGTTAAAGGCCTCAAACGATGAACTGGCCAAATTGCAAAAATCTTGAAGAATAGGAGGAGATAGAGCGTGAGAGGAAATTTTTATATTTTATTGGTTTCTCCTGATGAACAATTGTCTTCAACTTATGCATCAAAAATTAAAGACCGATTTGGTGAATTACCACTTTTTATAGACTTTGCTCACGATGGCCTTAAGGCCTTGGAGAAATTTGAAAAGCACTTTCACCATCTTGTGATTAGTGATATTGAAATGCCTGTTATGGATGGCCTATCTCTTGTTAGTGAGATTCGCAAAATTGAGGGTAGTTCTATCATTTATCTTCTTGGAAATAGTAAGCTTAAAATGGATGAGCCAGGTGTTGAATTTATTAATACTCCAATTACTGACTGGACTGAATTTATAGGTAAAGTTGAGGATGTCATTCCTGAAGAGATCAAAATTGAGTATGGTCTTAAAAAAAGAGACACTGCCTTAAACAGAAGACTGAATGATTTTTCAAAAAAGTACCTGGAAGAAAACGGTATAAAAGCTGAGTCATCCGGTAATGATGATATCTTTCTTATACCTAAATACTTTTATGGTTTAGAGGAGGAGCATTTAGCGAAAGAAAATGCACAGGAAGGAGAAAATACCATTTCAAGAAAGGTCAACCAAAAAGGAGTTGGTTCAACTGAAGGTATGGTTGTATTTCCTTTTTTAAAAAGAAGACTAATTTTTCAGAGTATCCTAGAGCTTCTTATTTTGGCAGGACTTGCTTACGCGACTTATCACCTTTTTACGGCGAAGCCTTCAGGAGGAGAGGATGATTTTGGAGAGGAGAATTTATTTATAAATTTAAAAAATGTAATGGCCCTCATAACAATTGTGTCTTTTCTAGGCTATTTTTTGGGAAAGGTTTTTGAAAAAATTTTTATTAAGAAAAATAGTAAATAAAAAAATTATCAAATAAAAAAACTAAGCATTTCTTAAAGTTAAAATAATAAGAATTTGAAATTTGTATTTCTGTCAAAAATAATTGCCGTTATTTAAAATCATATAAATTCTCTTTTAATCTTGATCAATTCTTTTTAAAAACAAAATCTATATCTATACCATTCTAATTACCTAAAAAATTAAGCGTTTTAGTCTTAGTTAAAATTAAAGAAAAAGCTTTGATTTTATAAATTAAAAAATAAGATTAAAAGTCCCAATGGTGTTGTAGAATTACCCGAATATCACTA
This sequence comes from Bacteriovoracaceae bacterium UBA7317, assembly GCA_002474345.1. Classification (GTDB taxonomy): domain Bacteria; phylum Bdellovibrionota; class Bacteriovoracia; order Bacteriovoracales; family Bacteriovoracaceae; genus UBA7317. Next base: position 4,803 of record DKQD01000114.1, on the reverse strand, counting down.
TTTCACTAATAAGTATTTTTTAATCCAAATAGTTTTAACTAATTGAAACTATTTCTTTAAGGAGGTTATTGTGAAAATTTTTAAAGTAGTCATCTTGGCCTTGTGTTTGGCCCCAATCGGGCAGGCCATTGGTCAAGAAGGGCCAGGGCCTGGTCCTGAACAACCACCAAAAGAGTTTGCAGCCCCTCACACTGGACCAAAATGTGGTGAGCTTGAAGAAATTGGAAGGGGTTTGGTTGATGGCTGTATGGAGAAAGCTGTCGGTGATAGACCAGCTTGTGTCGATGCTGGCAAGAAAAAATTTATGGGGCTTTTGATGAACAAGTATGGGATCCAATGCCGTTTTGTAGGTGAAATTATTGGACGTTATGCCCAGACAGTAGGACTTGAAGTAGGTGATAAAGTTCCCAAGCCAGATTCTAAAACGGCAGGAGACAGTTGCCAATTATGGGAGGATAACGCCAAAAAAGTCATTGGAGAATGCGGAGGGAGGCCAAAAACTGAAAGAAAAGCTTGTGGGTTAAGAGCAGTTGATATGTTTATTGCTGCTGTTCAAAGAGAACCAGACATTTTTAAAAGGTGCCCTTCTTTGGAGGGAAAAATTGGTGCGATGGCCGATGCTGCTTTTGGAAAAGAGCTTAGTAATGAACTAGGAAATCAAGTCCAAGGTAGAATGGCCAGCTCAAGAGATATTTGTAAGCCAATTTTTGATAGGTTTAGAGGTGGTATTGATAAGTGTGCTTCAGGAAATAAACCTGGGCCTTGTCTTATGAGTCTTAAGGGAGAATTTGATAAACTTATCTCTGAGCCTAAAAACTCAGCTTGCCATCATGTGTCCGATGCCCTCGGGCAATATGCCTACTCAAAGCCAAGCCTAAGGCCTATTGTTGATGGCATGAGGGGAGACAGGGTTGAGCACCATGACGGGGGCAGTAAATCTGTTGCCCAAGGAGGAGGTAGTGAAAAAGCATGCCGAGAGGTGGAAGCTAAAGCTCAAAAAATAGTTCTTGGTTGTTCTAAGCTACCAAAAAATAAACAAATGAAGTGTATGATGAAAGCCGAGCCAGTTTTGGACAAAAATATCCAGAGAGTCGGTGGCTGTGATGGATTAAAAGACAGGGTAGGTAATTACGCCAGATCAAAAGGGATTAACCTTCCTGGAGGGCCTGGTCATCATTCTTCCGTTGGTAAAGCCCCTCCTCCAATTACTCACGGTAAACTTAAAGTAAGTAAGCGCCAGAGAAATAAATGCCGAAAGTTTATGAGATGGGCAGGTGGTGCTTTTAGGTATTGTATGAAAAAGAAAACCCAAAATCAAAGAAGTGCTTGTGCGGCCAAGTCTGAACCAAAAATTATGGACATGAAGCAAAAGTCAGGGTTTAGTCCGGAAGCTTGTCCTCGTGAGCATCAAAGGTTTGAAGAAATGGGTGATAAGCTAAGAGGCGAGTAATAAGGTTTT
>DKQD01000114.1:989-2921 GCA_002474345.1 Bacteriovoracaceae bacterium UBA7317 | reverse complement strand
TTTTTTTTAAGCAAAATCTTAGCTAATTCCATTGAATTGAAAGTAAATAAAAAAAAATAAAAAGATGAATATTTCTTTATACTTTGATGAAATATTTTTCAACTGGCATAAAAAGTTATCAATCATAAATTTGTTTTAGTTTTTTTTTTTTACCAATAAATAAAAAAATAGCTCAATTTTTTTATTTTTTATATTTTCTAATTAGTTAATTTATTTATGTTTTTATCTAAAAATAAAAACTGTATTTAGCTTAAAACATTCCTGTTTGATAAAAAAAAAATTGTAACCAATCTCTGCCTTAAAATACTCATAACAAGCCAATAAGAAGAGTTAAGAAGAAGAAAGAATAGCATTTTAAATATATAAATTTATTACTGAACTCTATTGAGTTTTTAAAGGAGGGTTTTGTGAAAGCATTGAAGATGATTCTCCTGGCATTATGCCTGGTTCCTATTGGACAGGCCCTTGGCCAGGAGACTAAAGCACCAGACGATGATGGCCCAAATGAGCCCTCAGAGAAATTTGGATCACCTGTTAGGGGACCTAAGTGTGGAGAGCTACAAGGAATTGGTATTGGCATGGTCGATGAGTGCTTAGGGAAGCCAGTTCCTCAGCGGAAAAGCTGTGTGGATAATAATAAACGGAAGTTTATAGGCCTTCTCATGAACAAGTATGGGCGGAAGTGTGCGTTTGTAGGAAATATCGTTGGCCGATACGCCAAACAAAAAGGTCTTGAGGTTCGGGAAGAAAGTGGACCTAGAACAGTTAAAAAGGGCCCTAATAGGGGAGTTTGTCGAAGGTGGAAGGCAACGGCCCGGAGAGTTCTCAACAATTGTAAGAGTAAGAGAGGACCAAAGCGTAGGTATTGCGCTATCAGGGCGGTACGTATGTATTCAGCTGCTGTTGAAAGAAACCGTTTTATAAGGAAAGTATGTCCGGATTTAGGTAGTCAGATCAAGGGCATTGCTATGACGGCCCTTGGACCCAAATTAACCAATTCAATGGAAAAACGGTATAACAAGAGAAGGTCAAATAATAAGAGGTTTTGTCGTCCTTTATACAGCAAGTATAGAAAAGGAATAAACAAATGTACTCGAGTTAGGAACAAGTTTAGATGTTTAACGAACATTAAAAAGCGGTTTGATAGGGACGTTAGAAATCCTAGATTGAGAGTATGCCGCCACGTAGGGAATTCCCTGGCCCAATACGCTTACAGTAAAAGAAGCTTAAGAAGGGCCATGAGTCGAATGAGAGGCGAGAAAATTAGGCATTATTCAAATCGTCGACCGGTAAGGCGTGGAAATCCTAGAGTTTGTAGAAATATTGAAATCAAGGCAAGAAAGGCGCTTCTTTTTTGCTCAAAGAAACCTCCAAGAAACAAAATGGCTTGTGTGACTAAGGCCAAAAGGAAATTTGATCAACAGGTAAGAAAGGCACGGGGTTGTCGAGGCCTCGATAGAAAACTTGGAAATTACGCAAGAAGCTTGAAATTACCTGATCCAAGTAAAAGGCGGCTATCTTCAGTTAAGCGTAGAAATAACCGTAATAGAGGGGTTGCGAAAGCTTGTCGAAATTTAGAAAGGAGCACTAAAAGGTCTATTAACAGATGTGCCAGGGTTAGAAATGTAAGAAATAAAATGAACTGTGCTCGTAAAACTAAAGCTAAATTCGATAGGCAATTAAGGCAAAGAAAGTTCAGAAAATGTAGAGGCCTAAACAGAAAAATTGAAAGGCATGCAACAAGGAAGGGCTTTGGTAAGAGAAATATGATGAGGATGAGCAAAGTTGTTAAAGGTCGTCCTGGAGGCCCTAGAAAGCCTGCTTCTGTTGCAAAACGCCGGAGACAAATTAAAAAGTGTAAAGGGTTTATGAGATGGTTTAATGGGGTTCATAAGTTTTGTATGAAAAAGAAAAACCCTGCTAAGATCAAAA
>DKQD01000114.1:0-585 GCA_002474345.1 Bacteriovoracaceae bacterium UBA7317 | reverse complement strand
GCCACTTGTCCAAGAAGGCATGGGAATTTTGATAGAAAAATGAGTATGATGAGAAGAGGTAGGAAGTAGGATTAACTGAAAGTAACTAGAAGTAATTAGAAGACATTATTCTTAATTTCTCATTAAGAAAAAGAAAAAAAAGGGCCAGCTAAAGCTGGTCCTTTTTGTTTGAGGATCATTTTTCTGGATCAAAAAACTTAAAGTTAAATTATTTACAAATAAGGGGCAAGCATGTAAGTTGGGCCAATTTAACTAAAAAAAGGAAGAGCCATGAAGAAAGTTGACCTCATTTTGGATCCAAAGGGCTTCATCCAAAACGTGGACTCTCGACCGACGTTAACTCATGGAAAAGTCATTGTTATTTCAAAAGGCGAAATAGTCGATCTATGTACCCCTAATGAATCAAGAGAGAAATACGAGTCTGAAAATATTGTGAATCTTAAAGATCATATTTTAATTCCTGGACTTGTTAATGGCCATAATCACCTTTCAATGAGTTTAATGAGAGGAATCGCTGATGATCTCCCTCTTATGGAGTGGCTTCAAAACCATATTTGGCCAACAGAAACAAAATTTGTAGGGCCT
>DKQD01000054.1:846-6583 GCA_002474345.1 Bacteriovoracaceae bacterium UBA7317 | reverse complement strand
AAGAGGAATTATTAAAGTTGGTGAAGAAGTTGAGATCGTTGGTATTAGAGATACTCAAAAAACAACAATTACTGGTGTTGAAATGTTTAGAAAGCTTCTTGATCAAGGTGAAGCTGGTGATAACTGTGGGCTTCTTTTGAGAGGTATCAAGAGAGAAGATATTGAACGTGGTCAATGTCTTGTTAAGCCTGGCAGTGTAACATGCCATTCAAAATTTAAATGTGAGGTTTACGTTCTTAACAAAGATGAAGGTGGAAGACACACTCCAATCTTTAAAGGATATCGTCCTCAGTTTTACTTCAGAACAACAGATATCACAGGTACGGTTGTCCTAGATGAAGGTGTTGAAATGGTAATGCCTGGTGATAACACTCGCTTTACAGCTGAGCTGATTCACCCAATTGCCATGGAAAAAGGGCTAAGGTTTGCTATTCGTGAGGGTGGTAGAACTATTGGTGCCGGTACAGTATCAGAGATTCTTTAAGAGCTATTTTAAGATAAAGCCTGGGCAGTCGCGTTGCTTCGACTGCCCTTCTTTTAGGGTGTATAGCTCTAATTGGTAGAGCGGCTGATTCCAAATCAGTAGGTTGGGGGTTCGAGTCCCTCTGCGCCCGCCATAATTATTGTTAGATTCATAAATAATCCAAAAAACAAAGTAGACAATCTTTTCTTTTTGAAGCATAAAGAGGAAGATTGTATGAATATCTTAACGTGACGCATTGTTTGTGCCTAGGATTGTTTTATGTCGCTAATAAAAAGCCAAGACGGAAAAAAGTGGATCAATAGCTTTATTGTTGTTTCAAGTACTCTTGTCGGCTACATCCTTATCCGGTTTTTGCATCAGATAAAGGAGTGGTTTGATTTAGAGTCTAAAATTCCATTTAACTATGATTTTCTAGCATCTGGGTTTGGTGTTGTTGTAGGTGCAATGACGTTTCTTTTAATTCAGAAGAATAAGACAGCATACAATCATCTAAATGAAGTTTATGGTGAGTTAGTAAAAGTCGTTTGGCCTGAAAAAGACTCGGTTTTGAAAGTGACTATTGGTATTGTAATTGGCTTGGCTTTTGTGAGTCTAATTTTGTTAGGTGTGGATTATGCCTGCCGGGAAATTCTAGAGCTTCTTTATTAATTAATGATTAAAATCAACCCCACAAGAGAATGGTGAAAAGCTATGAGTAAAGGTGATCAACCTGTTGAAGTTGAAAAGACAGGAGATATCGAGTCAGAAGAAAACGAAAAAAATGGTGAGTTTAAGTGGTATATAGCCAAGACTATGACGGGCCAGGAAAACAAGGTTACAAGAGCTTTAAAAGAGAGAATTGTTAACTATAAGTTAGCAGAGTTCTTTTTGGAAATAGTAACGCCAGAAGAAAGTGTGACGTCTTCATCTAAGGGAAAAAAGAGAACTATCAAGAAGAAGTTTTTCCCCGGTTATGTCTTGATAAAAATGATAATGAATGATAGAACCTGGCACCTTGTCAAAAATACGGATAAGATAACGGGTTTCGTCGGCGGCACGTTGGATAAGCCTGCCCCGATAAGTGATGAGGAAGCGGCTTACATTACAGACCAGTCTGAAGATGGAATTAGAAAGCAAAGAACTACGGTCGACTTTGCGGAAGGTGAGACAGTTAAGGTTGTGGAAGGACCTTTTGCTTCTTTTGTTGGTACTGTGGAAGCTGTAAGTGAAAAAGGAAAAATAAAGGTAAATGTTTCAATTTTTGGAAGACCGACCCCTGTGGAATTAGATTATACGCAGGTTGAAAAGGTCTCATAATCCTTGGAACTTAAAGTTTAAGATGGAGATAGAATAATGGCTAAAAAGGTTGTTGGGTTCATTAAGTTACAAATTCCTGGTGGAAAAGCTAATCCTTCCCCTCCCATTGGTCCTGCTTTAGGTCAGAAAGGGGTTAATATAATGGAGTTTTGCAAAGCTTTTAATGCAAAGACTAATAAGCAGATGGGGGTTCAGCTTCCAACGATTATTACTGTTTATTCAGATCGCTCATTTTCCTTTGTTACAAAAACACCACCAGCATCATATTTGTTGAAGGAAAAGTTGAAGTTAAAGAAAGGTTCTTCTAAACCTGGTCACGATGTAGCTGGAAGTGTTGGTGATAAGGTTGTGAAGGAAGTTTATGAAGAAAAGAAAGAGGACATCACCGCAGCTTCGCTAGAAGCAGGGATGAGAACAATTGAAGGGTCCGTGAGATCTATGGGCTTAAAATTAGATTACTAAAAATGACCTCATTTAGCGGGAGACATTGCGTCGTATGAACCGAAGGAGTTGAAATGAGAAAAAGATCAAAAAAATATCAAGAGTTTTCCAAAAAAGTAAAGTCGGACAAACTGTATCCCATTGATGAAGCACTAAATTTAGCTAAAGAATCTTCATTTGCTAAGTTTGATGAGAGTGTCGACTTGGCTTTTCGATTAGGTGTTGACCCTAGGCATGCTGATCAGATGATTAGAGGTGCTATAGCTTTACCAGAAGGCACTGGGAAAAAGGTTAGAGTTTGTGTTATAACATCTGGCGATAAAATTAAGCTTGCAGAAGATGCTGGAGCAGATTTTGTAGGTGGTGATGATATTGTGCAAAAGATTCAGGGTGGCTGGCTAGACTTTGATAGAGTTATTGCATCACCGGATATGATGGGCAAGCTCGGTCGTATAGGTAGAGTATTAGGGCCAAGAGGCTTAATGCCTAACCCTAAGCTTGGTACGGTTACTGCGGATGTTGCCAAAGCTGTTCAAGAACAAAAGGCGGGAAAAGTAGAGTACCGAACTGATAAAAATGGTATCGTCCATGTTTTGATCGGTAAAAAGTCTTTTGAGTTGAGTAAGCTAAAAGAGAATTTCAAATCTATTGTTAGTGCGATTCTAAAAGCTAAACCAGCAAGTTCAAAAGGTACTTATTTAAAATCCTTAGTCGTAAGCACAACTATGGGACCAGGTGTCAAGATTGATACTAATGAGGTCCTAAGCTTAAGCTAAGATTTATTTGGGGTTGAAGAAGGTCGGCAAAGGTTATTATAAATCTTTATAAGTCCTGCCTGAAATCTCCCTCCATTCGATATAAAGGGGGTAAATCGTGTTAAATCGAACCAAAAAGAATGAATTAGTCAATGGCATTAAGGGTGATATTGATAAGGCAAATGCTGTCTTTTTGACGAACCTCGTTGGTATTCAAGCCAATGATGCTGTTGCGATCAGAAAAAAAGTGCGTGATGTCGGCGGTAAGATCATTGTGACCAGAAACACATTGTTTGAGCTTGCGGGTAAAGAAACAAAGTGCGCAGACCTTTTCAAGGGATTAAAGGGACCAAGTGCTGTAGCCTTTGCATTCGATGATGCAGCAGCTGTCGCAAAAGCTTTGAAAGAATCTGGTAAAGAGCTTGAGCTAGTATCGCTAAAGGGCGGTGTTTTAGGAGATAAAGCTTTAAATGTCCAGGAAGTGAATGCCTTGGCTGATTTACCATCTCGCGATGAGATGTTGGGGACGTTGTTGGCTACTTTTATGGCTCCTGTGTCTGCATTAGCTAGAGTTCTTCATGCAGTCGGGGAAAAAAAGGCTGAGACAGCTGAATAGTACAGCTTAAGATAATTGAAAAAACAATATAAAGTTAAAATAAAAAATTAAAAGTTTGATCTAAGGTTGAAAGGAGTTAAAAATGAGTATTACAAATGAACAATTAGTAGAACATATTTCTGGAATGTCGGTTCTTGAAGTTGCTAACTTAGTAAAAGAGCTAGAAGAAAAATTTGGTGTCTCTGCAGCACCTGTTGCAGTAGCTGGTGGTGCTGGTGCTGGAGCTGAGGCAGCAGCTGAGCAAACTGAATTTACAGTAGTTTTAACTGATGTTGGCGCTAAAAAGATTAATGTTATTAAAGAAATTAGAGGAATTACAGGTTTAGGCCTTAAAGAAGCTAAAGCCCTTGTGGAAGGAACACCGAAACCGGTAAAAGAAGGGATTGAAAAAGACGAAGCAGAAGAGATTAAAAAGAAGTTAGAAGCTGCTGGAGCTAAAGCAGAGCTTAAGTAACTTTAATTTCCATAGAAATAAAAAGAGTATGGATTCACTTGATGGAGTCCATACTTTTTTGCATTTAAAATTGATATAAACTATTGTTATAGGAGATTGATGATGACTCAGGTTTTTGCACCAAACGAGTGGTATCGCAAAAATTTTTCTCAGACACCTTCGGTATTAGAGACACCTCCCCTAATGAGGCTTCAGACGAGGTCTTACGAGGAGTTCTTGCAGAAAGACGTGTCGCCATCAAAGAGGTTGAATGTAGGCTTACAGGCTGTTTTTAACTCTGTTTTTCCTATATCAGATTTCAATAAGACAGTTTCTTTAGAGTTTGTTAGTTATGCGCTAGAAGACTCTAAATATACAGTCAAAGAGTGTCGTGAGAGAGGACTTTCTTATGAAGCTCCTCTTAAAGTCGTTGTTAGGCTTGTATTTTACGATGTAAATGTTGATAAAGACGGGGAAGAACAGAGAACGGTTTCTTCCATCAAAGAGCAAGAGGTATATTTAGGAAATATTCCTTTGATGGCTACTAATGGCTCTTTTGTTTACAATGGAACTGAAAGGGTCATTGTTTCACAGCTTCACCGTTCCCCTGGAATTATATTCGAACATGATGGTGGGAAAAAACATTCAAGTGGGAAGCTATTATACTCCGCAAGAATAATCCCTCATAGAGGCTCATGGTTGGATTTCGAATTTGACCATAAAAATATTTTATTCGCTAGAATTGATCGAAAAAGAAAGCTTCATGGAACTGTCGTCCTGAAGGCTATCGGGTATACAACTTCTGAGATTTTGGAAACTTTCTATCAAATGGAGAAAGTAAGTCTATCTAAAGAAGGCGAGTATGCGAGGAGCTTGGACTTTTCTCTTTTGATAGGAACGAGAGCTCACAACGATATTATTGACCCAAAAAGTGGGAAAGTAATAGTTAAGAAAGGTAAAAAGTTTACAAAGTTATCTACTAAAAAAATGCAAGACGCCGGCTTGGAGGCTATTCCTGCAGAATTAGAAGAGATTGTAGGAAAAGTAGTTGCTGAAGATATTTTTGATGAGAGCACAGGAGAGGTTCTTTCCCTCGCAAATGAGTCGCTTACTGAGGCTAAGATCCAGGAGCTTGTTGCTGCTGGTATTGATTCTGTAAAGGTCCTTTATATTGATATGATCAATTATGGTGACCAAATGAGAAACACTCTTCTTTTGGATAAGACCGATACAACAGAAGAAGCTCTAATTAGGATATTTGAAAGGCTAAGGCCTGGTGAGCCACCAACTGAAGAAGCGGCTTCTCAACTTTTGGAAAGTTTGTTTTTTGATAAAGACAAATATGACCTCTCCAAAGTTGGGAGAATGAAAATAAATTATAAATTTAATATGAATATCCCTGTTGAAAATACCGTTTTGACTAAGGATGATATTGTTACAACAGTAAAATATCTAGTTGAGTTGAATAATGGTAAAGGGAAAGTAGATGATATAGATCATCTAGGAAATAGAAGGGTTAGAGCTGTAGGTGAACTTCTTGAAAACCAATTCAGAGTAGGGTTGGTTAGAATGGAGAGGGCTGTTAAAGAAAGAATGGCTATCCAAGAAATTGAGACCATGATGCCATATGATCTGGTCAATCAGAAGCCTGTTGCTGCAGCTATAAAAGAATTTTTTGGCTCTTCCCAGTTGTCTCAATTTATGGATCAAAC
>DKQD01000054.1:0-511 GCA_002474345.1 Bacteriovoracaceae bacterium UBA7317 | reverse complement strand
TGGATCAAACAAATCCTCTTTCAGCTGTAACTCACAAGAGAAGGCTTTCTGCTCTTGGACCAGGAGGTCTTACGAGGGAAAGAGCTGGCTTTGAGGTTAGGGATGTTCATAGCACTCACTATGGTAGAATGTGTCCGGTAGAGACTCCTGAAGGACCGAACATTGGCTTAATTACCTCACTCGCTACTTATGCTAAAGTCTCTGAGTATGGTTTTATCGAAACTCCTTACCAGGTTGTAAGAGACAATCAAGAGATTGAAGATGATGTGCGTTATTTTTCCGCTTTTGAGGAAGAAGGGAAGGTTATTGCCCAATTTCATTGCGACCATGTAGAGGATAGTAAGGTCAAGGGCTCACATATTCCCGCAAGAAGGGCTGGTGAATTTACACTAGTCGACTCTCGCGATGTTGAACTAATGGATGTTGCTCCAACTCAGATGATTTCTGTTGCAACCTCTTTGATTCCTTTTTTGGAGCATGATGATGCAAACCGTGCTTTGATGGGGTCAAA
>DKQD01000100.1 GCA_002474345.1 Bacteriovoracaceae bacterium UBA7317 | reverse complement strand
TAACAAAGCTCCATGAACATTTTTCCATGAGCAGAGTTTATTGGTATCTCAACCACGGTCGTTCCAACTGGATACTTTATAGTGTGTTTAGGTCCCTCAATAATTGAAGGGATTGCCATGTTTGATGAGTATCCCATAACAGCGAGGTCTCTTTTGGCATTCCCCATTATCATGTTACAGATTTCTCCACCAACATCGGCTATGTCGTCATTGTACTCCTCATATGTTTCCATGAGCATAGCACTGGCTACTTTAAAGTAAGTTTCATAGGGCCAGGAGAGAACTAGCATCGCTCTATATTCGATGGTATCCCCTCCCTTAGTAAGTTCGCCACTAAGACCCAGGACTGATGAAACATCACCATTTGAAACTTGACTCTTTTTTAACCCTGGTTTTTGAGGTTCCAGTTTGGTAAAGACCATGGTCTCAAAAACGTTTTTTGCCGCGTTAATAAAGGGTCTTGAAAACTCGATGAAATTTGTTGCACTGGCCATTTATGCCCCAACTTTTTTTATAATCCTAAACTTGCCATTAAATCGTCAATCGATGATTGCGACATTTTCTTATTATTTTCGTACTTAACATCTGACTCTACGGAAGCTCTGTCGATATTCTGAAATTTATTTGAGAGCCATTTTAGCCTAGTCGCGAAGGCTTTAGTACTTAAACCGTTTAAAGTTTTCGAATTACCTGACTGAAGTGATGTCACCATTCCTCTTAGTAAGTCTACTGCATCAAATAAAATGGCCACAACAACGTTTAGTAAGGGTAGATCCGTTGTTTGACTTGATTTATATCCTATCACTTTTCCAAGTTCACAGAATCTAGAAATTTCTTCCGCACCTATCGTTTGAGCCGATCCCATTACTCGATCGATAATTTGACCAAACTTCTCCAGTTCTTTCGCTCCAGATTCGTCTTCTTCAAGTTCTTCTTCAAGATCTTCAAGTATTTCTTCAAGTTCGTCAAATAGACCCGCAGCTTCCTTACAAAAGTCTTCTATTATCTCTGGGTCATCAATTAATTCCATAGGGTCTTACCTTAAACAAAACTCATGAATTAAAAATCTTATCAATCTTCTCTTTTAAAACCTGTGCAGAGAAAGGCTTTACAATAAAGTTACTTACCCCGGCTTTAACAGCAATAACAACATTTCCTTGTTCTGCTTCGGCAGTAATCATTAGGAAAGGTGTTTTTTTAAATTCGTCAGTTGCTCTCATTTTTTTCAATAGGTCTAGCCCGCTCATTTTGGGCATATTCCAGTCCGACAAAATAAATTCGTATGGAACTCCTTCCTTATTTGCTTTTTCAATAAGAGGCCATGCTGTGGAGCCGTCATCAGCTTGAGTTATATTAGTGAAGCCGATCTGTCCGAGCATATTTTTGATGATTTTTCTCATGGTCGCCATGTCATCAACGACGAGAATTTTCATATCTGCTTTTAGGCCCATTTCAAAACTCCCTAGATAGCCAAAATGTTAAAAGCTAGTAAGAATTTTTTAAGAGTTGATTTATTGTATCGCCAAATTCAAATTCAAGTCCAGGTGTAAAATTTTTATCTTGTATTTTTTTTATTACTAAATCCAATGGGTATTCTTTTTCATCAATTTTTCCTGTCGAAAAATCAAATATATGAGATGTTAAACCTAATATTAATGAAAGTGGATCAATTGAGTGTCCTAGTTTACTATTAGGGTAACCACTACCATCATACCTTTCGTGATGATCAAGAATAATATTTAGCGCTCTTTTACTTATTTCCAGTCCACTTTTTTTAATCAAATGTTGTGCTAGCCCCATATGTTTTTTAAATAGATGCTTTTCATCCTGACCAAGCTTTAAATAAGGTTTATGGTTAATACTCTTATTTATTTGCGTAATGCCAATATTATGAAGAAATGAGGCACAAATAATTTCAGAGAGTGTTTGCTCATCTTCAAAATTGAGTAGTTTAGACAAGAAATAGGAAAAAGATACGATTCTGTTTGTAGTATTATCTTCACCTAAGAGCATCTTACAAAAGTAAACAGCTAAGCTGACAGTGTGGCTTTTTTTTGGGCTGAAACAAAGCACTTCCTTTCTGACTTGCTCAATAACTTCTGAAAAATCATCTTTTGAGATACATAACTTAATTTTACTAGGGAAATCAAATGATGATGAATCCTCCATGGCCAATTTATATTTTTCTTGTTCTATTTCCATGGGATGTGGAGGAGGCTTTTTTAAGCTTGGAACCTCATCTTTCATTAATTGTTGAGCCCTGAGAAAAGTTCTTTGTTGTTTTACTAAAACAGCTAATTTCCCACCCCTATCAAGAATAAAATTTAAGAAAGATTTTTTTTCATCTGAAAGGGGACTATTAGCAAATAGAAAAGTGTTAAATTTTTTATTTTGAGGATTGAAAATATATAAGTGAAAAGAGAATAAAGTCTTTTCTTTTAGATGCTCTTCTTCAATAATAAAAAAGTCACTTTTTGTTTTCATATTTTTAACCAAATAAGCTTTTGAAGAAACCTTTAACTTTTTCTATAACTTTTTGGATTGCTCCGGAATTTTCTATCCTCGTTTTATCTAAAAAATCTTCATTGCTTGAAAAATCTAAAAATACACCTCTAGCTGATTCCATAAAAACTTCAATTTTTTTTGAGTTTGTTTCATCAACACCATTATTAAAAATGCCAATGGTAAAACCTAGTCTATTTGGACCATCAAAATATGGATAATAAAAAATATTTTCTTGATTTAGAAACTTAGGATCTTTCCATGTTGGTAATTGTGTCTCTTTCCAAGTTTTTATATTTTCTCTTTTTATTTCCAGCCACAACTCATTTCTTACTGGGTCTGGGTTTTCTTTTTCGACAAAAGAGTTAAATATTTCAAAGAAATTACTTTTTCTATTATCGTATATGAAAAAGATGAGGTGAGCCTGAATTTCTGAATCAGTTACTTTTGAAATGTAATCTAATATTTGATCTTCATCGACCTCTGGATCTTCATAAAGTTTCAATAAATTAATTATATACTCTAAGCCTTTTGAGTCTGCTGGAATTACAGGTTTATCATTATCTTCATCTTCATCTTTAGTTATGCTTTTATCTTGGTCATTATTATCTTCATCATCTTTTTTTTCTTCATATTTACTATCTGTAAACTCTTTATGAATTTTTCCATAATCAATTGTTTGTTCACCAGAGTCTCTTCTATTTAGAGAAATAGTTTGATTCCCTTCTTTTTTATTTGTAGAAAAATTGTCGTAACTATTATCTTTTTTGGTGATTAGACCTTCCCAATCCGCTTCAACTTCTTTTTTTTCTTTCTTTTTCTTTTCTTTAAAATTAAAAGATGAGGCATTGTTATAATATTCATCTTTTGCTTCATCTACCTCTATTTCTACTTTGCTCTCTGAAAGCTTTTCACCTGATTCTACATTGACATCAACACTTTTATTATCTAGTGAATGCTCAGAATCCAAATCTATATCATTATTTAATTCATCCTTCTTACTTCCCTCATCAACTAATCCCTCAAGTTCATTTGATGTCTCAAGTTTATTGTCCTCATCTTCAATGTTTAAATCCGAATCGAGATTATTTTCTTTGTCGTCTAATTTTAATGAATCATCCTGAGAATCTATTTTTTCATAAGACCCCTGCTCATCCTCACTATTATTAGCTTGATTCATCGTTTCGTCTGAATCAGTACTTATATCTAAGTTATCTTTATCTTCTCCATCTATACTATTAGAATCTATTTCTAAATTATCATCCTCATTCGATGATTGTTGAGAGCTACCTTCTGCTATATTTAGACCTTCAGAGTCAGAAAGCTTCGAAACATTATCATCTTCATCTAAGCCTTTAAGGGAATGAGAATCTTGTTCGTCAATATTTAATTCTTTATTTTGATTTTCATCAAATTGACTGGAGGAATCTTCTATATTGAGGTTATCCTCCTCTGATGAAAGAAGAGAGTTTTCATTGCTAGACTCAAAGTCATCATCTTTTTGATTCGTTAAATTTGAGTCGACTAAATCTAAACCACTTTGGAGGCTACTTTCTAAAGGATCATCTGATTCTTCAATATCCAAATCTTTTTCTGATTTTAAACTTTCATTTTCAAGTTCGTCACTTTTTAGAGGGTCATCTGATTCATCTAAGTCAGCTTCATCTATAAAGTTATCCAGTTCTTTATCAAGTGAACTTATATCTTGGTTATCATCAAGGCTAAAACCAGTACTTTCTGAGCCGATACTATTATTACCTTCATCAATATTTAGATCCATATCTTTAGAGCTATCTTTTTTTTGGCTTGACTCTTCAATATTAAGACCTTGAGAAGATTCCAATAATTTGGTGTTATCACTATCATCAATAAGGTTGTTTCCTTGTGTATCAGGCAATCCTTTGTCATCTATATCTAAATCAAATAGTGAATCTGGGCTTTTATCACTTGACCCTGATTCAATATCTAAGTCAAAGTTATTCCTCGAAGAATCACTGTTTCCTTGCTCTATTTCTAAGTCTGTTTTTCTTTTAGGTTCTTCATTTTCATTTTCGACATCTAGGAGAAGATTTCCTTCATTTGAAGATTTACTATTATCACTAGAACTTGGAGCTATTTGAAGTTCTGTTTGTTGAGTAGCTTTGGAAGAGTCCGGCTCATCATTTTCATCCATTAAAAAAAGAGATTTTACTTGGGTACTTTCTGATTCATCTTTTTCTTCTATGTCTTGAATAAGAGATTCAACCTTTTGAATACTTTTTTCTTCTTTTTCCTCTTCCATTTTCATAGCGGGGAGAGATTTAATCAAAAACTTTACTTTATAAACTAATGACTTTGGAACGACGGGCTCGCAAAGAAATTCTGTTAAACCTATTTTTTGAAACTTCTGAATGGTATTTCTTGGAAGATCCTTAGGAGATAAAAGAAGAACCTTTGATTTAAGCTTTTTAATTGCTTTCCTGTTTATTTGAAGGAGAGTAGAACAGAGTTTGGGATGGGAAATAAGTGTTATTGAAGCGCCAACAGTCTGGATTAATTGATTGGCTTCGTTTAGATCTTCACATTCATATATTTCTATTCCATCCTCATGGCTAGTCTCATTTATAACTTCCCTTAACTTTTGAAGGGAGGGAGATAAAGGGTTTACGAAAATTAAAGGTTTAGGCATATCCATGAATATGTTAATCGGATAAGTATAAAAAAAATAAAACAGATAAGGTTTATAAATTAAAAAATATTAAAGCCTACGAAAAAGATCTATAAATAAAATACCTATTATTTTAAAAATTTGATTTAAGTTTTTAAATACAAAATCGATAAGAATTTTGAATGACATATTTATTCGCGTAAAGGAATAAAAGGGCAAGGAGATAATTATGGCAAAAATACTGATAGTAGACGATTCCGAAACACTTAGATCTCAATTAAGAAAAGCTCTAGAAGAGGCTGGTCACGAGGTCGTTGAGGGGTATGATGGTGTGAATGGCTTAGAAACTCTTAACTCAAATCCAGACGTTCAACTTATCTTGTGCGATGTGAATATGCCGGAAATGGATGGGCTGACTATGTTAGGTAAGGTGGCTGAAAATGACAGCTTCAATAAGATTCCTATTTTTATGCTAACAACTGAGTCAAATGCAGATATGAAAGAGAAGGGAAAAGCAGTTGGTGTTAAAGCATGGGTAACCAAGCCATTTGTACCTGAAAAACTATTAGGAGCCGTTAAGAAGGTTCTTGGTAGTTAGCAAAAGGGTAAACTTAAATTAGAGGTTCCACGATGTCAAACATGGTTAAAAAATCGTCGGTTGCAACTAAGATGATATTTACAATTATTATTGTAACTCTTTTTGTTGCAGCAATAGCCTCAGCCATAATTCTTAGTCAAGACTATGAAAAATATCTAAAAAGAGTAGAGCAGACGATGGAAGAAGCTAAGGAAAGCTTTATGAAACCATTGTCTGTTGCCCTTTACTCTGAAGATGAAGACCAGGTTAATAATGCCCTAAACGGTATATTAAAATTAGAAGGGTTAGTAGAGGTAAGAATTGTAAACGTTGGGGAGAAAGATCCTTCATTCTCAGCGGTCACTAGCAAGAAAGGTGGGAAATACAAAAAAATGAAGGCAGCGGAAAGGCGGTCCTTAGGCCCATCTAGAGAAATAAAAATTATTCACGTAGACCCAGACGACCCTGATTCAAAGGGTGAGCAGATTGCTACAATGTTTCTGAACTCTACTAAGGAAGTCGCCAGAGATAAAATTATAAACCAAATTCAAAAATTTGGGATTGTTCAATTATCACAAGTTGTTGTTTTGGCAATAGCGATTTTTCTCATATTTAGAAGTCTAGTAGCTAGACATCTAAGGTCCATGGCCCAATTTGCTCAGGCGATGGATCTTAATGACTTGTCAGGTCCAGGTTTGACATTGGCCCGGAAAAGACCGGATTCAAATGATGAACTTCAAGATCTAACGGACTCATTCAACGAAATGAGGGATAATCTAAAAAAGGCGCATGCAGAGTTAAAAGATTATGCCGAAAATTTAGAAGATAAAGTTAAGGCGGCAACAAAGGAAATAGAAGAAGAAAAGCAAAAAGTTGCAAACCTTCTTAATAATATGAAGCAAGCTATTTTTTCAATAAACTCAGAAGGAATAATTGTTGGTCCTGTGTCTGCTTTTTCTAAGGTTGTGTTTGATGGAGATGTCGAAGGCAATAATGTTTATGATACTCTTTACAAAGATATGGATACTCATGGTGAGGAATATGCGACTTTAAAAACATCAATGTTGTCTGTTTTTGGTGAGGATGATCTCCAGTATGATCTTATGGAAGATAATTTTCCGAATAGGATTGAATTTAAAGCAGGAAAAGAATCTAATAAAAAAGAAGATAACTCAGATCCAGAGATGGTGGTTGAAGAAGAAGAGGATGTCAGAATACTTTCTGTTAATTACAACCCTATGTGGGATTCAAGCGACTGTTTAGAGCAATTAATGATTGTTGTCGAAGATATTACTGAGAAAGAAAAGTTAGAGGCAGAAGTTGCTAAACAGAAAAAAGAAAGTGAAAAAAATATATCTATAATAACTGAAATGGCAAATGCAGACCTTGAAGATATTTCAACTTTTCTAAAAAGTTCTCCTGAACTTGTTCAAAGTACTATGGATTTATCAAGAGTCGCTCATGAAAATACAGCGGTCCTTGGAGAAATGTTTAGGCATTTACATACTTTGAAGGGGAATGCCAGGGCCTTTAATTTTAATTCGATTTCTAGTTTGACCCACGTTGCTGAAACAATCGTCACCACAATAAGAGAAAAAAAATCTAGCGGGGAGAATGTAACTAAAGAATTATTTACACCTTTGATTTCCAAGCTTTACGATATTAACTCTGAGATTAATGATTATGGAGCATTGGCCAAGAAAGTTTTTAGAATTGAAAATGAGTTCGAAAACAAGCTAATTAGTGATATTCAAAGCTTCACAATAACTCTCGATCATTTGATATCGAAAAATATAACTTCAAAAGAGGCAGACTTTGATTTAAATCAACCTAAAGAAAAGCGAGAAAATGCATTTAATAGCTTCAAGGAAAATGATGGTATTTCGAAGGAAAACCTAAATCGTATTAAACGCTCGGCTCATTCGATAAAAGGTGCTTTGAGATCAATGAATGCACCTGAAATATCAGAAATGGTTCATAGGTTAGAAAGTGAAATTATTAAGTTTGATGACTTTAATCAATTTGACTTGGACACTTTTACAAAAGACTTTATTTCGCCTTATGCAGATATTAAGGATAGGATAAAGTCTATTTACTCAAACTCTGATTTAAACAATCCATATACAAATGAATCAGCGGATTGGATAAATATATTTTTAGGAATCTTCCAATTATCTTCTGATTTGAATACTTTGGGAGCAGATGAAATTTTCCAAATAGAAGAAAAAGTCGAAAAAATACTCACAGAAACAAAGAGTCTAAAATTAGCATTTTTAACTAAAATGTCATCAGAGCTTTTTGGTTTAATTAAAATGGGAGCTGAAAAGCTAAGTGATAATAAAAAGCCTATTAATTCAATTCTAAGGGAAATGTGGATTTATATATCTTTAGTTTCTAGGGCAAATTTGTCAAGAATAGAGGGCAGTTCAGAAAAAGAGAAGCTTATTAAAGTGGTAAGGAATCTACAGGATGATATAGATCTTGCTAGAGAGTCCCTAGATAATGCGAATGTAAGAGGTTCTATTCTACTTTCAAC
>DKQD01000094.1:8992-16949 GCA_002474345.1 Bacteriovoracaceae bacterium UBA7317 | reverse complement strand
GTATGCGAAGGAAAAATTTGAATGATATTAAGGTTTGCCTTGTGAATTCGGGACATTTTTAGGCCTATTTTTATTGATAGCTCATCATCTTCCAGGCCCCTAATAAAGACCATAATCTTTTTTATATACCTGACTCCTGCTGAGTTGAAGGTCAGTAAATGGCAATCAAGGTGGTCTTTAAGCCAACCAAGTGGGTCAAAGAGAGTAAACCGGCCTCTATGCCTACCACCCCATTCCATAATCAGATATCGGCAGTGAGAGCGCTGGCTTATTTGATGAACGGCACCCAAAAGGTCGTGGGTTGTTATTGGGTCAAAAGAAATAATTGTTTTTAAAATATCGGCCATAGCTTCGGCCCTTCTGTGAAGGGACCTAAGAGCAACTGGATGTTCTTCATCCAGGTCATGAATGTCGGTTTGTTCCGGCACTTCCGTGATATAGGCCACTTCTAAAGTCTGTTCTTCCGATAAAAAGCACCCTAATTCAATCAATTGGTCTGGTGACCTCTCTTTTCCAAGGAGTGCAACCATCGTATGAGCTTCTGCGAACTCTGGGTCACTTTTTACAAGATCCGCAGGGTTTTCTTCTGTATCTGTTACGTAAAAGAGGTCTTTCCTCTTACCCCTAAAGCCAAGGACTCCTTTCCTGGTCGTCCTTTGCCTTCCATAGAAAAAGTAAAGCATAAGTCCAGGGAGCCCAATTGAAACAAGGGCAAAGAGAGGTAGCAAGTCCATCCCGTAAAGGAGGAATA
Organism: Bacteriovoracaceae bacterium UBA7317; assembly: GCA_002474345.1. Lineage (GTDB taxonomy): Bacteria > Bdellovibrionota > Bacteriovoracia > Bacteriovoracales > Bacteriovoracaceae > UBA7317. Next base: position 16,198 of record DKQD01000094.1, on the reverse strand, counting down.
AACTGCTACAAATTCCAAGAATTTGAGGGAAGGGGTATAGACGTGAGCGGTATTCTGGTTTGTACCACTGGATCCTCATCTCTCGAAGTAGAATGACGGCAATGCTTTCTGTCATATAAATCATAATCATAAAGGCACTTGCAAGCTTGGCAATTTTGGTAAGATCGAGATAAATCAGGCATATTCCTGTAACGATTCCTGAGAGGATAATACTCCAAATAGGAGTTAAAAACTTAGGGTGAATTTCCCCCAATTTTTTTGGCAGCAAAAAGTCTCTTCCCATAGCAAAGGGAAAGCGGGAGGCGGCCAGGAGCCCAGAGTTCGCCATAGACGCCATTGTGAAGACGGCGACAACAGAGATAAAAAATGAAAGCCCTGGCCCTCTCCAGACATAACCTGCAAAGGTAAAAAGTGGTCTGAAATTATCCTTCAAGTCATCAAGAGGGACTTTCTTTGTCATCACGTAAGTCACACTACAATAAACGATAAGGACAATAAGAAGGGAAAAGAAAATTCCTTTAGGGAGGTTTTTCTCAGGTTCTTTAATTTCTTCAGCAATGGCCGCAACCTTTGTGAGCCCAGCATAAGAAACAAAAACCATAGCAGTCGCTCCAATTAAATCACCTTTACCTGTAAAGTCTAAGGCGTTAGATGGAATGGTATCCAAAGAGAATAAGGCACCCATGGATATGCCTGTTAAAGAAAAGATACTAAGGAGAACAATAAAGACAATAACATTGCCAACCTTACCAATACCTAAAATATTTAGGATGGTTAGAAAAAAGAGAAGGGTCAAAGCTGTGGGTAAAAGAGGCCAAGGTGAAAAAACTGAGAGGTATGAACCAATACCTGCTAAAGCAAAAGAACACTTAAGGAGGAGGCTTAACCATAACCCTAGTCCTGCTACGGTCCCTGTGAGAGGACCAAAGGTCCTCTCAAGATAGACATAGGTTCCGCCCGAGTTGGGCATGGCCGTAGCAAGCTCTGATTTACTAACGGCAGCGGGCAGGACACATAGTCCCGCCAGAAAGTAAGCCAGCCAGGCGTCATCTCCTACCATTGCAATAACAGGGCCTGGCAAAACAAAAATACCACTTCCCAGCATAGAGCCGAGGCTAATGGCTATAACAGTTTTGAGTCCTATGCGGGCATTTAGATTTTTCATTTCTACTTTTGTCTTTATACTATAGTTTAGTTATAATTTTTCTAATGTTTTGTCGATAACTTCTATTGCTTGTTTAAGCCTTGTCTCTATTTCACTTATTTTAAAGAGCTTTGTCTCTTGACTTAGCTCTAAAAACCAAGGTTTTAGGTAGGCTAATTCTGTTTTTTCAAATTTCTTCTGGTAATTCAATGAACCTGTTTCTAATTGTTCAATATCCATTATTTCAATGGCCCTGTAAAAGAAGTTTCTTAGGTTAATTAAATTTTCTTTTTCATTTTTTATTAATGATAAATTATCACTTAAAGTAAAAAGTGTTTGATTTTCTTGAATACATTTAATGGGGTTAAACAATTTCTTTCTTCCTGAACTCTTGTTTACAATTTCACACTCTAAGTGCTTGGCCATTTCTTTTAAGAGCTCTATTTTATTAATTGGTTTTTGTAAAAAACCTATAAAGTTACCTTTAGCACTTTCTTTATCTATAGCTGCCGATAGTGCAATTATGGGAATATCCTTTGTTTCTGGTATAGAACCAAGTTTTTTAGCAGCTAAATAACCATCCATTGTAGGCATCTTTATATCTGTAATGATGAGAGAAGGTTTTGATACTACTGATTTATCAATAAGTTCTTGACCATCTCTCGCTGTAACAATGTTGACATTAGAGCTGGAAAGGTATGCATCTAAAAGTTTTAAGTTAGCTTCAAGGTCATCAGCAATCAGAATCGTTTTTTCAAGGAAGTTGTAATGATTTTCCTCATCTCCTTTAGACTCCTCTGTTAATAAGACGACGGGTTCAATGCTTTTAAAAAGAACTTCATAGGATATGCCAACACTATCAATATTTTTAACATCAATTCTGCCACCCATTTGTTTAATAAGTTTTCTACTCATGTGGAGGTTTAGACCACCACCTTTATCTTCATTAAAGGATTCATCTCGACTTTGCTGAAAGCTTTCAAGAGGCTTATCATCTTCAGTTTCGCTGTTTTCCAACCTTGTGTCTTCTATTGAAAAGTAAAGATCGATATTTTCTGATTTATTATTGGATTTTTTAGACCAGGCACTTAATTTTAAATGACCATGTTTTGTAAATTCAAGTGCATTACCTAACAAGTTATTTAGGATTTGCTTTAAGCGAAGCTCATCAAAAACTATATGCGGTGGTACTGTACTACTCAAGTCGAAGTAAAAAGAAAGTCCTTTCTTTGTACATTCGTTAACAAAAAAAGTTGAGATATTATTAAGAAGTTGGAATAGGGGAATTGTAGTTAAATGAATTTTTAAGTGGTTTAAATCTAATTTTGTAAGGTCGTGAACTTCGTTAATGAGCCCCAAAAGAGACCTGCCACTGGAGCTAATGCAATTTAGATATTCTATTTTAGATTGATCATTAATGGTGTCATCATTTTCTACGTGACTGTTTAAAAGTATATTGGAAAATCCTAAAATCGAATTTAGTGGTGTTCTAAGTTCATGACTCATTTTTGAAAAAAATGTTGCTTTATCGCGAAGGGCTTTTTCCAGAAGATGGTTTGTAAATTTTAGCTTTTCATTTGTTTTTATTTGGTCATCAACTATTTTATTGCTTTTTATAAATTCATTGAGCGCATCCTGACAAATAATTAGTGACTTCTTCAAATCTTTTGGCATTTCACTCCAGCTAAAGACTTGGTCCTCATACTGTTTTGTTAAATCTTCTAGGTTTCGAAAGTACTTTATTAGGGGAAAACATTTAAATTTTTCTAAACCTACTCTTATTTTGGATATTATTTGAGAGAAAAATGCTAAATCTAAAATATCATCATAATTTTCTTTTAAGTTAAAATTACTTTTGCAATCTTCAATAAGTAAAACAAAATCTTTTGGATTTTTTAGTATTAAAAAGATCATGTCGCTGTATTCTTTTCCCTTAGAAACTTCTTCTTTATAGTTTTCGAGCATTTTTTCTTTTAGAGATGTCCTGATTGAAATGACAAATAAAATTGATATTAGAAAAGGCAAGGTAAATAAAAATGTGTCATCAACCAGAGTTAAAACTAATAAAGTTATGCTTAAAAGAGAAATTTTGGAAAACGATGTTCTCATTTTGCTGATTTTTAAAATCAAGATGAAAAGAATTAAAAGGAAAATAAAATTAAGGGCTCTCCATGCGGTCATAAAAAGTGGCGCTGTATGAAAATCTGTTGGAGTAAGGAGAGTTAAGATCAAATACAAGGCTGTAAAAAAGAGTACGATATAATACTCTTTTTTTCTAAAAATATAGAAAAATAAGTGTTTATAAAATGTATAAATAAAAATAAAAGATAAAAATAAACTTGAGTGCTGTATTTTATATTTAATATCGTAAACGAAACTATTTTGTTCTGGTATAAACAAAAAGATCACATTTTCTTTTAAGAAGAAATGAATAAATAAACAAAAGCAGAATGCAGCGAAAGATATCTGAAGAGCGATACTTTTTTTAATTGTACTTAAAATGAAAAAGTAAATGGAAAGTATTAAAAGCACTGCCAGGGAAAAAGCATTTTTAAAGTTAATTAGTGTTTGTCTTTTTTTCAAAAATATTTCATATCCGATAGATGGAGCCTCTTCAATTCCTCCTGAAAAATAACGATAATTAGAAACATGAAGCAGGATAAAAAAGTAATTTGCATTTATTGTAGGAAAATTAATTAAGTCACCCCCTTCATGGGGTGAGGACTTGCTTCTATCTTTCGCTATTTTACCTCTGGAAAATTTTTTAATGATCTTTCCTTTTGGGCCAATTATATACAAGGTGTAACTACTTTTTATTTTTCCCAATTTAAGAGAAAGAGGCTTATTTTTAGGAACATCAGTTATTTTAGTAAATAGTGATGCAATACCTTTTGATGCAAATTGATCATTTTGAGCCTTTTTTTTGCCAAGTGAGTTCCAATAAAAGGGAAGGAAAGTTTTTATAACGTTTTGATTTTTTATGACTTCTTTTACAGACTCAGGTTTTGTCCACTCATTCCAAAGAAAAAACCAAGGCCCTTCAAGAGGAATAAATTTTTTCTCCTCTGCGGAAATTGCTTTGATAGAAATATTGGGCATCTCATTACAAAGAGATTGGTTTTCAATGCATAGAAAACCAAAAACTAAAAATAAAATGATAAAGGATTCTTTTTTCATTCCTTTAGGGCCCTAATTATGGAGAATCTTACAATATGTTATCGATTTTTTTTCTATTCTTTGGAGTTAAAACATAGTTTCCTAAGATACAGGCAAAAAAAGCTTGTGGAAGTTCTGATGTTTTTTTATTAAGCAAGTTTAGTGCAATTGTGTTTTAATGAAGATGTTTTAGATACGTAAATTTACCCGAGGGTTTTATGGAAGATGGACAAAGAGGGAATTTTCTGTTTGGAAAAAAACCATTATCAATACCTCACCGTTTACCTTTTATATTTTTAACTCTTTGTTTAAGCTTTTTCTTCAAAATTGATGCTTTTGCTTGGGAACTTATTGATGAAGAGGATGGCGTTAAAGTTTACTCTAAAAAGGAAGAAAAAGGTAAAAAGGGCTGGACTTCTTTTAAAGCAGTAGGTTTTTATAACAGTAAACTTAGAGACCTCGTTGAAGTTCTTCTAGATTTTGATAATAAGCATTTTTGGGCACCTCAGAATAAATCATCTAAAGTTATCAAGAAGTTTAAAAGTGGTAACTATCTTGTTTTGGAGCACTATAAAGCACCTTGGCCTGTAGACAATAGAGAGTTTCTTTTTGAAGGTTACGTAAAAAAAATTAAAGACAGAGAAATTCTTATCCATGCTTGGTCAAATACAACTTACCCTTATAAAAATGAAGATGTGGTTATCGCATTTGCTGAGTACGTAGACATCACTATTGAAGAGGTTGAAAGAGGGAAGAGGTGTAAAGTAACATTTAATGTTTCGGGTAACTTGGGAGGTTGGCTTCCCAATTGGGCCAAAAAGTTTGTAAGAACAAAATGGCCTTTTAAATTCTTTGAAGGTTTGGGAGAAGAACTTTTAAAAAAGAGAAAAAGAAATTCGAGAGTTTTTAAGGAATTACCTTTTTCTATTTAAACTTTAATAAAAAGTTTATTCTATTAAACTTCAAGTCTTTCCTTGAAGGATCTAGAAAATAATGTTACTGAAAAGTGTCAATTCCATTGAAAGAAGCTGGGATAGTTTCGCTTTTGCTTAAATACCTCATGCCAAAAGATAATAGGCTATAAAAGGAATATTTATGAGTGTGCGATCTAAGATTATTGGAACAGGAAGTTATTTACCTCCAAGAGTTGTACTTAATAAAGACCTAGAAGAAGTTCTTAACACAACGGATGAATGGATCCAGCAGAGAACTGGGATTACGAAAAGGCACTGGGCCAGTAAGGATGAAACGACATCTGATTTGGCTTTGAAAGCCTGTGAGAAGGCTTTAGAGAGCGCTTCACTCAAAAAGGGGGAAGTCGACTTATTATTGTTGGCAACTGTGACACCTGACCACGAATTTCCCGGAACAGCTTGTTTTTTGCAAGCTAAAATGGGGATTCCCGGGGTGCCTGCGATTGATGTAAGACAACAATGTGGAGGGTTTATTTTCGCCCTTTCTATCGCAGATCAATATATTCGTACAGGAACTTATAAAAATATTCTTATTGTCTGCTCAGAGCTCCATTCGAGGTGTTTGGATTTGACTCCAAAGGGGAGGAACCTTTCAGTTATTTTTGGAGATGGTGCTGGGGCCGTTGTTTTAAAAGCAACTGAAGTGACAGACCCAGAAAATCAACCTCACATTATTTCAACAAAGATTCATTCAGATGGTAGTCAAGCAAAAGAACTTTGGTGCCCTGGACCAGGCCTTGCCCTCTTTGGTAAAGAACGAATGACTTCAGAGATGATTGATGATGGTCTTCAATATCCACAAATGAATGGAAGGGCCATTTTTTCCCAAGCAGTGAGGACGATGAGCGAATCTCTGACTGAGTCATTAACTTCAAATGGAAAGGCATTAAAGGACTTAGAGCTAGCATTTTTTCACCAGGCCAATAGGCGCATTAGTGAGGCGATCGGAAAAAACTTAGAGCTGGATGATTCTCTTATTCATAGTACGGTTGAAATCTATGGTAATACAACTTCAGCAACGATTCCGATAGGCTTAGACGATGCCGTTCGCAAAGGTAAGTTGAAAAAAGGAATGTTGATTTCTAATGTGGCTTTTGGAAGTGGCTTTACATGGGGTCATTCACTGATTCGTTATTAGGTTTTCAAATTTTTAACCTTTAAATTTTTGTTTATCCAGTTGAGCATGGGCGCTCCTTGGTTAAGGTTAAGGGACCATTCAGCCTACCCTTGCGTAATAAAATATTTTCTCATACAATGGTCTAGGAAGATTGCATCATAGCTCTATCCGCTTTTGGTTAACTGGGTAGCCATCAAAGTATAGGGTCTCATAGACGTCCACAGTAAAGGTTAACATTACCCATAAAAAGGCGGTGCAAGATGTACCAAGTCTCAGACGTTGTCATCTCTTTGGCATTTGGAATTGGAAAAATTGTTGAAATAGCAGAGTTACAGCAAAATTCGGGGCTTTTCTACCTTATAGAGGGAATTGAAGAAAAGTTTAAAACATTTGTTCCTGTTAATTCGGTAAGTAAGTTTAGGAAAATTAGTTCTTTTGAGCAAATGACCAGCCAGTTAAAATTATTAAAGGGCACAGTTGAATTGAAGGAATATAAGAGCCGGAAAGAAAGAGTCTTAGACTTTAAGGATAAATCAGAACCGAAAAACCTTGAAGAAATGACTAATGTTATCAAGGAGCTAAATTCTTTAAATGATCGTGGTTCCATCGAAAATGAGCTTTTTTTAAAACTTAAAAAAAATATGGCCAAGGAGTACTCTTTCGTTGGAAATATTAAAGAGCGAGAAGCTTTTGAAATTATTCAAAAAGAGCTTGAAGTTCCTGAAAGTTAATTCACTAAATTGAAGCGAATTTGTCTACTAAGAAAAAAAGAGGGGTTAGCGCTCAGGTATGACCCCTCTAAAAAATCTCTAAAA
>DKQD01000094.1:0-8656 GCA_002474345.1 Bacteriovoracaceae bacterium UBA7317 | reverse complement strand
CTCTAAAAAATCTCTAAAATACCTCTAAAATACCTCTAAAATACCTCTATAGCTTCATTAAAAGACCCGACAGGTCTCAGGTATTGGAAAAAAAAGTCATTAAGGTCAATAAAGTTGAATTTTACTTCACTTTTTATATTATTTTTTCTTTTCGCTTTTAATGTAAAGGCATCAAAAATTGACAAGCTGTTTGTGGCAAAAAATGGAATTTTTGACTTTTCGAAAGATCAAAATTTAAATGATGGGATAAGCTTAAAAGGAGATTGGAGTTTTTACTGGAAGGACTTTTTAAAACCAGAGGACGTACAAAAAGAAATTATTCCTAGAGGTGAAAAGAGGGAAACTCATGGTGTATGGCTCGGTGATAAATCTAAAGGCTACGCAACTTATCTTCTCAAATTGAAAGGATTAAAACCTGGGAATTACATTCTTTCTGATACTTATATTTACAGCAGTTTCAAAATATATTTAATAAATAAAAAAACAATTCAAACGATCCTTAACGTAGGGGATTTATCCTCTACACCAAAAAAAGACGTTCCAATTATGGACTATCTTTCAGTAAATATGAAAATTGAAGATGGCCCACATTACTTAATGATTCATGTTTCAAACTATCATTTTAGAAATGGAGGAATAGACGGTTATTTTAAATTATTTCTAAAAAAGCCTTTTGATTCAGAGAAAACTTTTAATATCGTTATTGATTCATTTGTTATAGGTAGTCTTTTTATTGTAGGGCTGTATCATCTCTTCATATTCTTTTTAAGGCCAAAAGATTTGTTAAGCTTATGGTTTGGTATTGCTGTAATCTTTTTAGGTTCAAGGGCCTATTTGAGTCCTGGTTATATCCACTGGCTTTTTTCAGACTATGGTGTAAGCGCAATTGAGTTAAAGACAAAAATCTATTATTTAACTTTTTACCCTGCACCTTTTTTCATCGGGAAATTTGCAGATAATCTTCTTGATGGGTCTTTAAATAGAAAGCTTTTAGGATTTTTGAAGGTTTATTTTTTCATAACAACTGCTTTTGTTATCTTTTTGGATGTTAGTTTTTACGCAAGCATTTATATATTTTATACTTTTTGTTTAATTACAACAGTTACCATCTTCTATATCATCTTTAAATTTTCTTCTGCCATATGGAAAAAACAATACCACTATATTTTGAGTTTTATACCTATGCTCATCATGTGTTTTGGAGGAATTCATGATATTGTCATAAACTTTCAGGCGGATAAGCCAATTTATATTTCATCTTATTGTGTTTTACTATTTATCCTTTTTCAAAGTTATAACATCGCTAAAAAAAATGCTATTGCTCATAATACAGCCGAAAATCTAACCCTCCATTTAGAGAGAGAAGTCTTAGGAAGAACAAAAGAAGCCCAGGATGCAAGAGATAAAGCGGAAGAGTCTCAAAGAAAGGTAAGCGAACTTATTAATAATATGAGGCAAGCAGTTTTTATTGTTAATAGCAATGCAGAAACTATTGAACCAGTGTCTATTTTTTCAAACGAGATTTTTGGAATGGATGTCGGAGGAAAAAGCGTCTTTGAATCAATTTACAAAAATATCGATAGAAAAAGTGAACAATTTTCAAAAATTAATATGGCATTAGAAGTTATTTTCAATGCAGATGATTTGCAATGGGCAATGATGAAGGATTTATTGCCTGATAGAGTCCTTTATAGAGAAAATAAGGATGATACAGATAAAATTTTAAGGGTTATAAATACTCCACTTTTTTCTAATGAAGGTATTTTGGAAAGACTCATGTATGTTATAGAAGATATAACAGAAGTAGAGAGATTGGAAAAGGAGATGATTAAGGAAAGGGAAAAAGGAAATAAAAAGTCTATTTTGATTCAGGAGTTGGTTGTTAATAAAAAAGAGGATCTAAACTTTTTTTTTGAAGATACTATCAAGATTTTTAATAAGGCCATGGCAAACTGGAAAAACTTAAGGACCCTCATATCAGAAAAAAAACCTTTAGTTAATTTAGAAGATTTTTTAAGAGATCTTCACACCATTAAAGGAAACTCAAGAATTTATGGTCTTTCGCTTATTTCAAATTACACTCATGAAATAGAAACAAAGTTTTCGGAATTAAGGTTGAAATCTTTTGATAAGTGGACAAGTAATGATATGTCTGAATTTACTCAGGATCTTTATGGACTTCAAGGACAGATTAATGAGTACTTGTGGCCAGCTGAGGAAATTTTAGGTGTTGAAAGTGAACAAGACAAAATTCTTAAAGAGGAATACCATGAGGGTTTGAAGGAGTTAGAGTATTGGTTAAGTCATTTCTATAATGGTCAAAAACATAATGAAGTCGATTTGGAACCGCACTTTAGTTTATTGTCAAAAATCGGAAAATTGGATTCTGATTACAGAGATCAAATCTTTCTTTCCATAAAGAGACAGCTCCATGGGCTAAAAGGTATCTCTAGATCTATTGGGAATAATGCCCTATCTGAAAACATTCACTCTTTAGAAACTCATATAATAGAACTTGAAACGAAAAATTACGATCCCAACATTATTTTGGAAGAATTTTTTCCCACACTTGAAGATGTAAGGATGGAGTCTTACCGATTGTTTTTAAACTCATCACAAAACAGGCCTCTAGATTTAAGTGATGAGGCATGGATTGAAATGTTTGTTGAGTTATTTAAAGTTGTTCATTTATTGGAAAAGGGAGTAAGCATTGACTCCGAAGGTTTTAAAAAGGCAAATTACATTTTAGCAGGAAAAATAATAGGACAAAATCTTTTTTACCTACCAGCGATAATGAGATACCTCTATGACCTTATCGAATTAGATATTGAGGCTCATGAAGAGAGGGTTAATATATCTTTTTGCTTAAATAGTATGTGGGATTTCTTTAGTATTGTTTTCTCACTCAATTCTTCCTATGAGATACCTATCTCTGTTCGTGAGTCAATTATAAATGAGTTAAATAATATCTTTCTAGGAGAAAAAGAAAAAAAAGAGGCTGTAAAGGAAATTGAAAAATGGGGAAAACGCTTTGGATGGAAGGAGGAACCCTTAATCATTGGATCTATTAAGGATATTTTAAAGGAAGGTTTTAGTTTTAAAGAAATATATAAAACCTTTAAATTTTTTAACGATAGCGAGGATAGAAACTTTTATAACTTTATTCCAATTGAAAAAATTCATATAAAGTTTAATGAAACTTTCTCAGCTTTTATTCAATGTTTGAAAGATGGAGATAGTAACTTTACTTTATTAGAAGATTACTTAAATAATAATGAGGATCTTAGGAATAAGGATTTTGCTGGAATTATGAATTTGTTAAAACTGCTTCTTTCAAATCAAAATCCTATTTGGTTTCACTACCTTTTAAATATTGACTTATTGAGGGCCTTGAAAAAATATTACACTTTAGAAGAGGAGGAGGAATTCGAAATGAGCCCTGATTCAGTGGATGTTCTTTCTCAAAACTTTGAAGTCGTCAGGGATCGGTTGATGGCCTTAAATGAATCAGAATCGTTAAAAGAAGAGGTTGAGAAGCAGTTTAATCTCCTTTTAGAAGTCCCACTAAAATACTCTTTCAAAAACCTTAAAAGTATGGTGAAAGATGTCGGAAAAACATTGGGGAAAAAAGTCAAGCTTCAATTGAATGGGGATCAAGCGTCTATAGGTAAAGATAAACTTTCACTTTTAAAAGATGCGGTTATTCATATTGTGAGAAATGCTCTCGATCATGGAATTGAAGATCCCAAAGAAAGAGTAAAAAAGGGCAAAAAAGAGGTCGGGGAAATTGTAATTTTATGTAAAGAAGTTCAAAGAGAAGAAGCTCATTCAAATTTTAACAAAGAGGAAATCAGGATCATTATTAAAGATGATGGAAGAGGTATTAATTCTGAAAAGGTTTGTGAAAGGGCCATCAAAATGGGGCTTATTAAGGCTGAAGAACTGAAAAAGTTAAGTGAAGAAGAAAAAATGGGCATTATTTTTAATCCTGGATTAACTACAAAGGAAAAAATCTCTGAGATTTCGGGTCGAGGAATAGGCATGGATGTTGTTAAAACAAACCTTCAAAAAATTAATGCTGATATCAAAATTAAAAATTACAAGGGTTTAGGGACTGAGTTCCATATTTGTATCAATAAGTGAGTTAAGGTCAGCTTCAGGGTTCTTAAGAAGAAAATTCGCCAATTTAAAATGAGTTTTCTCTTTTTCATCTGAAAGTATTTTTTCAAGGACACGTTCTTCTTGTACCCACTCAGAAGGCTTATCGAGCCTTGTTTGAATAAGAGGGTGTTCTTTAGATTTATCCTCAAATTGGTTTAAAGGAAGTGGAAGGTACTTGAAGAAAAAGGAAAAGTGCCACGCAAGGATCGGCAATGCTCTTTTTATACCAAAGTCATCATTTCCAAAATAGTTTTTCATGAGGGTCGCGAATAATTTATAAACTTCTAGTCTTTCTTCTCCTGTAGGCTCCCATGATTTTTGATCTTTAATTTCTTTAAAGATCCATGGCTTTATAAGGGCACCACGACCAATCATGAGTGAAGAACATTGCCCTTTCTCTTTCCTTTGATTCGCTTCAAAATAGGTAAGAATATCTCCATTTCCAATAACAGGAATTGAGACGTGTTCTGAAACTTTTCTAATTAAATCCCAGTCAGCACTTTTAGAATATCTTTGGGACCTTGTTCTGCCATGAATTGTTATGGCCTCTGCTCCGGACTCCTCCAATATTTTAGAGACCTCTAAAGCGTTTATATGATCCTCATCCCATCCTGAACGAATTTTCACTGTGACAGGAAGACTAGTACTTTTCACAAGTCTCTCGACAAGACTTCCCAACTGTGTGGGTTTTTTTAATAAGTAAGAGCCCATTCTTCTTTTTACCGTATCGTGAATAGGACAGCCACAATTGAGGTCAATAAAGTCGGCTCCTTTATCCATGGCCATTTGAGCTGCTTCTATCGCATAAGGGGCTTTTTGAGCCGCTAATTGAACACCAAAGACACCTTTTTCAGAAGTCCTTCTGAGAAGCGCTCTTTCTCTCCTGTCTCCTTTAACAAGTTTGAAAGCATAGGCCATTTCAGAGATAGTAATATCTGCACCGTAGTTCTCACAAAGTTGCCTAAAAGGAACATGACCCCCTCTAGTTAAAGGTGCAAGAATGAGTTTATCTTTCCAATCTATTTTTTTTGCGGTGGTCATATTTTGGACTTCCTTCCTACTAAATCAAACTAAAACGATAAAAATAATTAGAATCTAACTTTATGTTTCCGGAAAACTTGGCCGTTTTTCCCTTTAAAAGAAAAAATGATTTGATTCCCCCAATCTATCTCAATAAGCGCAAAGTGAGGCTTTAAAATAGGTTTATAAAGGCGGTGTTTATTAGGAGGCACTCTTCTTGTCGCATGGGTGAGTCCACTTGATGTTACTTCTAGAACTGAGAGACCGTTTTCGAGTTTAACTTGTGCCATTTCTCCTCTATGAACATCGCCACTTATCAGAAATGTGGGCGTCTTAGAAAATTTCTTAATAAGGGCCAAGAGTTTTGATCTTTCGTGAGGTATATTGGCCCAAGATTCCCAACCTGTGAATTCTGCTAATGCCTGAATGCTTGTACCTACTATTCTTAGGTCCGCTTTTTTGTTGAATTCTTTTTCAAGCCAGTTCCACTGATCCTTGCCCAAAATTGAGGATCCCAGTTTATTAGATGGTCTGTATGGACCCATTCCTTTTACCTGTCTAAAAAGACTTGAAAAGAAGTTATGCTTTTTAAGCTGGCTTCTTGACCATCTAGAATCTAGTAAAATGATATGGGTTCTTTTACCTTCTGGGCCTAAAAGGTAGGAAGTATAAATACCCCCATTCTGATAACGCCTTTTTTCATTTATTGGGTCAAAAAAATCGAGGAAGATATTTTTAGATTCTTCTTTTTGCGGGTACTCCATCCCCGCATCATTTGCTCCATAATCATGGTCATCCCAGGTCGCAAGAATGGGGACTTGCTTTCTAAAAGATTCAAAAGAAGAGTTTGTCCATAAGTCATTATAGCGGGACCTCATTGTTTCCATATTTTCTGTGTCTGCATAAACATTATCACCTAGGAAAATAAATAGTTTTGGATGATCTTTTTTTATCGTCTCCCACATAGTTTGTTTTTTATTTTGGTTATTACAACTTCCAAAAGCAATTTTAGTAATAATATCCTCTTTCTTGAGGGGAATTGTTGAGGCGAAACTTAAAGAAAAAAAATGAGAAAAGGCATTTGCTAAAATTAAAAAGGTGAAGATCTTTTTTATAAGAGAAAATAATCTCATATTATATTCCTTTAAGAAAGAGGCTAAAAAAAATTTATTTAATAATTAATTTTCTAGGTAACCCTACCAATAAAAAAACCGATAAGAAATGAAATTCAAGGAGGTCGAAAGATGAATAAAGTTTTACTGGTTTTCTTTTTTTATGGCCTGTCCATAATTTCTGCATTTGCCCAAACTGGTTATAGTATCTATACGGAGAAGGATTGGGCCCTTAGAAAAAAGATAATGAAATTTTTAGCAACGCCCTTAAAATCAGATCTTATAGTCTACCGTTGGGGGGATTTAGATGAGTGGGACAAATTAGGAGGAAAAGAGAACCTTCCCCTGAAAATTACTCAGGAGTTTTGGGAAAAGAAAATGATAAAAGAGCCTCCGGGAATCAGTCCTCTTAACTATGCCGGTAGAGGAATTTATACGGCCGGAAATATTTACGATTCAAGCTTTTATGCCAATAGAGGAAAAGGAAAGGTTCCAGAACTTTTTAAGCTTAAAGTTAAAAAAGGAGTTCAGTACATAGATCTTTCAAATGACAGAACGAAGAAGCTCATGAAAAAGCATAAAATAACAAGAGATGATGTCTTTTACCTAGATCCACCAGCTGTTGTTAGGTATAGGCTTGAATTAGCTTGGTACCTATTAAAAGTTAAGCAAGGCGTTACTTTTGAGAGGTTAACAATCGATGATTTTGGAGGTCCCAATTTAAAAAGCCGAATAGATTTACGGAGAAGACTTTTTAGCGATGCTTCTAGAAATATTTTTGACCGCTACGAAAAGAAGTTTATAAAAAAATCAAAACAACACGCCAGGAATCATAAAGGATCTAAAAGACCTTGGTATAAGCCATCCAAAGGCTTAATGGGGAAACTCCACCAGGGGGATGTGAAAAGAAACTTAAAAGAGTTCCTCAACATGATTGTTAAGTGGAGAGGAAAGCACAAAACGAAGTTAAAAGAGGGGCAGGCCCATAGTCGTGAAATGAAAAAATTCTATGAGAAGGTTAGTGAACGCTATAAGAGGCAAACTGAATAACTTAATTTGATTTTTTTTTCTTAATTCAGGGCCACTTCATATGGCCCTGTCCATGCAAAATTTTATAGTTTTTTTCCCATTTTTTGATTTTATAAAGTCATTGATTGCAGGAGCAATAACTCTCTTCGCGAACTGCTTTTCATTCTCTTTCATTGGATTGAACTTGGTTGGAATAATTTGTCTCGCTTCAATATCATCAGTAATGCAACCGCAATAACTTTTGGAAATGGCATCGATTTTGTTTAATTGGTTTTGACTAGGTGTTCTTCTTCTTTTTTTTATTGAACTTTTAAACTCGGTTTCACATGACTTTTTAAAATTGTCTTTAAAAGAAGTTGGCCAAGCTTGATTTTGGCTTTCAAAAACATCACTTTCGGCTTTATTGTATCGTATACCCATTTTTACCCCAAGTATAAGAGTAAACCCTAGGGTCAAACCGATTATTTTGCCAAACATGCTGTTCTCCTTTTTCTATCAACTCGATCGGAAAAAGGAAGAAAGGACTTTAGTAAACCAAATTGATATCTTTTAAGCGCTCCATAAGGAAAGCATGAGATGTAATAGGGGGGTATTTAGCTCCCTTTCCTATGCAGGATGGAATACAGTTTAGGACTGCTTCTGGAGCTGGGTGGACAAAGAAAGGCATAGAGTATCTTGCCTTGTTTTCATCTGTTGGATTAACAACTCTGTGAATGGAAGAAGGAATAATTTCATTTGTTATTCTTGAGAGCATGTCACCCACGTGAACTTCAATTTCAGTTGTAAAACTGTTAACAGGAACCCAGCTTTTTCCTTTTCTATCTAAAATCTCTAGACCGGAATCAGTTGGTCCAACCATAAGAGTTATAAGGTTGATATCTCCGTGAGCAGCGGCACGTAAGGCACCCTTGGTTTCTCCACCACTAAGTTTTGGGTAGTGAATCCCTCTTAAAATAGAATTACCTTCAAAAACCATATCTGTTAGAAAGTTTTTTGGTGCATCAAGGGCCACTTCAATAGCAGATAAAAGGTCTCGGCTTACTTCATCGAGAAGGTCGTATATACTGCAAAGGTCTTCTTTGAAATCAGGAATTGATTTAGGCCAAACATTTTCGAAATAAGTATTGGTTTTTATATAATGGTGATCTTTTGGAAGTTCTCTTCCAACATGCCAGAACTCTTTTAGGTCGGCTATGTTGTTTCCTTTGGCCTTTTCTTTTCCAAAAGGAGTGTAGCCTCTCTGACCAGAATATTCCTTATGACAATGCTTCATCTTTTCTTCTTCTGGAAGGCCAAAAAAGTCTTCAATTCTGTCATAAGCTTTCTTAACATTA
>DKQD01000036.1:20099-20648 GCA_002474345.1 Bacteriovoracaceae bacterium UBA7317 | reverse complement strand
TTCTTTAAATTCCATCCATGGGGCCGATTCATTAAGTAATAAAAAAGACCTTTCCTTTGAGTCTACTCTCCTTAATGGTGGAAGCTTTTATGGTTACTATAAAACTAAAGATGATCGTTTTTTTTCAGTTGGTAGTTTAGAGCCTAAGTTTTTTAGGGAATTATGTAAGGGGCTAAATCGGAAAGACATATTGGACATGACTCTTAAAGAAGAGAATAAAGGAAAAGACTATATAAAAGAAGAATTTAAAAAGACCTTTAAAAGTAAAACATTTAAAGAGTGGCGGGATATTTTTTCAAAACTCGACGCCTGTGTTGAGCCTGTTTTAAGTTTTCAAGAAAGTTTAAATGATCCTCATGTAAAAGAAAGAGGCCTCATTGTCGATGTTCCTTGTGGAGAGGACGGCGAGTCTAAAAAACAAATTGGTAGTCCATTTAAATTTTCTTCTTTTAAAAACCATTATAAGAATATTGGTAAAATGGCAGGTCATGATACAAAAAGTGTACTCCTTGAAGCTGGTTATACTGAAGAGGAATTAAATAATTTTCG
>DKQD01000036.1:0-19704 GCA_002474345.1 Bacteriovoracaceae bacterium UBA7317 | reverse complement strand
TAGCTATTTTTCTTGGCCAATATAATTACTTTTGTTGATTTTGTCTCAGCTATCTCATGCGTGTAAGTTCCCACTGTAACGAAGCCCTTTTTCTCAAGTACTTCGACAAGTTCTTTGGATTCATGGATGGACTTTTGAAAATGCCTCATTAAAAGGAGAAGAATAAAGTGGCGTGGAGTCTCTTGATCCCTGTATAAAATCACACGGTACCTTTTAGGGAGTTTGACAGTTAACTCATTTTCAGATGGGTCGTTGTAGTCTATTGGCTTCATCTTGAACCTTTATTCGATCTTTTTAGTTTAGCACCTATCCTCTTTTCACTCCAATTAGATACTTTCTAAACATTAAGTCCTTTCGGACTTATACATCTTTGCCTCGTATAAGTTATTGAAATTATGTGTCGCATGGGTGGGCTTTTTCCTAAAAATTTCAGGCCCTTTATTTTAATGAAAATAATTTAAAAAAAATACTCTGATTGGAGAATAGGCTTTGCCTATCGCTTCATTTTAGAATAGATTACGGCCTTAAGGTTTCTTTATCGGAGAAGAATAATGTTCAAAACTGCTTTTAAGCTTTTCTTTTTACTGACCCTTTTTTGTCAGGTCTCTCTCTATTCAGCTGAAAGAGAGCAATCAAAGGCGCTTCCAATGGCATTAGAGGCCATTAAAATTGTGCTAAACCCCCAATTTGAGGACAAAAGACCTCATTTATTTGCAAAGGGAAATCCACTTGGGCAAATGGTTCAAATACTCAAAAAGCAAAAAATCAATAAATTATATTTAGAAAAAATACTCATGAAATGGGACCCAGTCAATAAAGGTCTTAACCAAAATGATTTTCTGTTAAGGGAAGACAACGAAACTGATAAATTCCTTAGAATTCAGGAAACAAGAAAATTAGGTCCTGTTGGCTTTTATGAAAAATCATTGAGTGACAAATTGGAAATGCCAAGAATGGCCCTTCACGCTTACGAGTTTGAAGTAATTGATGAAAAGGATGAGTTTTTAAAAGATGACATCTATCTTTTCTTTTATACTACTGATGGTGCTTTAACGACAGGTAAAATCACTGAAGTTTACAAAGGTCTTAGTCAGGGAAACACTTTTTTCTTAACGGCCCAAGACAGAGTCATTTTTCCAGCAGCAGGAATTGGTTATGCAACTCCATATAAGCACTTGATAGTAGATTACTCAATCATTGAGTCTGATGGCGATGATATTAAAGAAATGCAAAAGTTGAGTCAATCAATCATCCCTCTCGCTGCAGCAGCTTATGGTCTTTATACAGGTGATATGTCAAATGTGATGACAGCAGGTAGCTCTGTTGCTTTAAGAAAAGAAGTTGGAAAACTGTCTAATTCACTTATTTCTCTCAATAACGATGATAGACTTGTTAACGAAACTCTTATGTATACTCCCAAAAAATTAGAAAATGTTTTCCTTGATGAAGACTTGATTGAATTTTCAAAGTTTTATAAAGGTCAGCAAGGTTATCATTCATGGGAATATAAACTTAATTTTAGAATGTTTAAAGATTAGTTCATAAATTAAAGGGGAGTTATCTCCCCTTGTTTTTTCTAAATTCTTTCTAAAAGCATAAAACTCAAAAAAAATTCTTACTTGCCTCTTCAATAAAAAAACTATCACAACATTTTTAATGTGTAGTGAAACTCTTCTAATAAGTTATATTTTCTTTTTTATCTTTTTATAAAATCAAAAAAAAGTCGAAAAGGATCTTATTGAAAGTAGGAGGGATTATGGCCAATATTCTTTTAGTAGAAAATAATAAAGAGCTTGAAAATTTATATAATTTAAACTTTCGAGTTTATTTAGGTTTAGATCCCGTGTCTACGTCTGGCTTAGACTCAGCAGTTGATCAAATTTTAAAAGAAAATCAAAAAATTAAATTGATTGTAACCAAGGCAGAGATTGAGGGGCAACAGATCGCTCAAACTCTTCATGAAAAAATGAAAAATGAAAATTTGAAAATACCACTTCTAGTAATTGGAAAAATAGGAGAGGAATTAGAATCAGACTCATCAACATTATCTATGAGTGTTGGGGTTGATTTGAAAACATTAATAAGAAATTGTGCTCAGGTTGCAAATATTACAGCAGCAGAAATGGTAGGTTTGGACGTGCCTAATTATTTTCCCATACCATCTCATTATTTAAGAAAAATAAAATCTCCTATTTGCAGAACTTTTTTTTTAGACCCAGATAGTAGCAGTGAAGAGGAGTATCAAACACTATTTTCTCCTGGTGATGAAATAACTGAGGAGAAATTAAAAAACTATATTTCAATGGGTGTTCAAGAAGTTTTCATTCAAAAGAATGATAGATTAAAATTAGTGAATCAAATTTCAAATGAAATGATAAGTGAACTATCTTTCGATAAGTTGAATGATAACGAAAGAACCGTTGCTGGCGAGGTTCAGGTTAATACTGTCCACGATAAATTTAGAGAAATGGGGATTACAAAAGAAACTGTCAACGCTGCTAAAAAGGCAATGAGGGATATTGCCAAAGATGTTAAAAAAAATAAAACATTAAAGTCGATGCTTAAAAATCTTCTTTCAAATAAAGCAAGTTACCTTTATAAGCACATTCAAGTTCTTTCTTATGTTTCACTTCATTTAATCAAGCATGCAGATTGGGCAAAAAAAGAGCATGAAGAAAAACTTATGTTTACTTGCTTCTTTCATGACATTCTTCTAAAAACCGATGAACAGGCCAAAATTTGTACAAAAGATGAGTTTGATAAGGCAGATTTAACCTATGAGGCTAAAGAAACTTTAAAGCATCATGCCCTTAGAGCTTCGGAGTTGGCCAGAGTGTTTCCTAAATCTCCGGCGGGTGTTGATCTACTTATAAGGCAGCATCATGGAGCACTTAATGGCGTGGGTTTTCCTGATAATTTTTCTCCAAACCTTTCTCCGTTATCTCTCAACTTTATGGTGGCAGAAGCCTATACTGATAAGGTTATTGAAGCGGGAGATGGAAAAATCCATAAGCAGCTCATTTTTAGTTACTTAAATCGAAGGTTCCCCACAAATCGTTTTAAAAAAATTATAGATGCCCTGGATAAAATTATTCTTTAGAGTCTAAGGCTTCTTAAAAAAATTAAATGGACCAACTCCATTTTTTTTCCCAGTTACTTTGTTCGTCTTGTCCTATGCACATTACAGAAGAATGGGAAAAAGAATAATCATCAATATCTTTTAGTAGAACATCAACAAGCTTTGGCAGGAAGGGAAGGTGTGAAACAAAAAGGGAAGGCTTATTTATATAGGTCTTATCATCCCATTTTTTCTTCCATAATTCAGGGTCTGCCTGTGGTGTGATTCCTTTTTCCGTTTCAAGGTCTAATTCAGAGATATGTGGAAAAGCTATTTCTCTAATAATAGAAGCTGTTTCTTCGGCCCTCATGAGTCCACTATGGTAGACTTTCGCTACCTCAATACCCTCTTGTTTTAGTTTTTCGCCCATTTGGCTTACTTGTTCAATGCCTTTGTCAGTTAAAGAGCTTTCAAGTGAACCAGAGTCTTTTGACGATTCCCCATGCCTCATTAGATAAATTAGATTCATAAATTTTATCTCCAGTTGAGAACCTCACCAGCTTAATAAATTTATTATAAAACAAAATGAAAATTTAGGGTTGAAAAAGGGGTCGCTTTTAAACTTGTCTGAGATCCAAAGCCTTGAAAAATCCAAGGGAAAAAGTTTCCTAAAGTTTACCAAAGGTATCCTTTGATGAGACAAATAAAAGAGTTTTTCCTTTAAATATAGAGGTTAATCTGAAGTTTGGTTTAAAAAATTATCCTAAAGGTCTTAAATATATTTCCGGTCGTGCTCTTGGCCGTTTAGATTTGAGTTTTCTTTTCTATAACACTTTTTTGCCTTTCAAGAAGTATAAGTTTTTTTCAGACGGTTTTGGTGACTTAGGAAAGGTCAAAGATCTAAAAAGTCTGCTTGTTTCTTTTGCAGAAAACTCGGGTAAAAATGATTCTGAGTATCCCCTCCGTCCTTTTTGGAAAGAGAGAGAAATATCTAAAGGAAAAAATTTCACTCTCAGCAAAGTATACTACATTAGTCCTCTAGCTCATTTTTTACCAGAGGAATCTCAGCTAGGTTGTTTTCAACTTATACTCCCATTAGATACGAGTCGATTAAGAGGAATTGTGATTCATACAGCTTCTACTGGAGACTCAACTTTTAAAATAAGAAGACAATTATTGGCTGAACCCCTTTTAGAGCATGGGATCGGTTCACTGATAAAGATGATTCCTTTTTATGGAGAGAGAAGACCTAAAAGGCAAAAGTGGCATTTCTCTTTGAGTGTATCAGACTTTTTGGTTGGTCTTGGTGTGACAGTTTTGGAAGTTTCTAAACTGATCTCCTGGGTTAGAGAAACTTATCCGCACGCGAGTGTTGGAACGACCGGTATTTCATTGGGGGGAGGGACAAGCTCTTTTGGGGCTGCCATTACAGAGGGTGATCTTGCCATGAGTCCTTGCTTATCAGGGCCTTCGCCGTCTCCACTTGTTTCTGGGGCCCTTCACAAACAGATTGACTGGGCCAAGCTAGGTTCCGAATCAGGCTTAAAGGATCGAGAAGTTAAAGTAGAACTTTATAAAATAATGGAAAAATATAACGTTAAAAGTCTTGTAGATGCCTTTCCAAATGAAAGAATTGGTAGACGCTCCTTAGTACAAATAAATGCTAGAGATGACTATGTTGTGGAAAAAAAATCCGGTGAGAAACTCTTCCATGAACTTTCATCAACATGCCTTCCGGGAAAGTCTTCTCTAAAAGAAATAGGTGGAGGGCATCTCTCTTCCTTTGTGGCGAGTCAATATTTTTTTGTACCTGCTATTGTTGAATCTTTTAAGCTCATCGGGAAAGGGCCTTTAGACTGCTAGGTTTTAAGTTGGAGGGGTGACCTTAAACTTAGAGAGATTGAATTTGGAATCCTTCGATTTGAAGGACAAGTATTATAAGAAATAAAAGTAGAACAAGCTTTCTTTTCATGTGGACTAGGTCTCCCCCTCGCAACTTTAGATAAGGGAAACTTACTCTCTTTCTTCAACTTAAGTGTTGTTCTTTTGTCAGTAAAGTGACAAGTTTTTGAAAAAATGTGGTTTGTAACACACTGGGTATGATAAATGTAAGGAAAATTTAAGAAAAAGCGCTGCGATGGATGTTTCCAAAGAAAACAATTCTATTATAAATTCGAAGGCCGATGAAATTATAAAAGTGACAAAGGATCTAGTCGTGTTTTTAAAGAAAGCCGCTTGCTTTTACATACTGTTTCTCTTCTCTTTCATGAGTACTGCTTCAGCCCGAGGATTGTATCGAAGCTATGAGTCAATGGTTGTTCCGGGAGCCTATTGCGGAAACGGCCAGCCCTACAGAGTTTTCTTTGATAAAAAAGGTGCTTCCAAGTGGGCCTTTGAATTTAGGCCAGGTGGTGCTTGCTGGGATAAAGATAGTTGTTTTGGGGCAATCCCTCATGCCTTTCCTCTTTTCTCACCTAAGCGTCTTCTTTTGAGGAGTATCTTTTCCAAGCGCAAGCTATCAAGGAATTTTCTGGCAAACCATAGCCAGGTTATTTTTCCCTACTGTACGGCGGATGTTTACGCTGGGACACACTTAGCCGTTTACGACGACAAGGAACTTTACCACTATGGAAGGACAAATGTGGAGAAGTCTATAGCTCTTTTGATTGACAAAGGAGTCCTTGATTGGAGCAAAGTTAAAGACCTCTTTGTCTATGGTTCATCAGCTGGTGCTTTTGGAACTTTGGTTCATTTGCCTTATTTTGATGAAGTCATTCCTGAAGACGCAAAAGATGTAAAACGTACTTTAATTGTAGACTCAGCGGGTCTTCATTTTGGTGCAACTTTTTGGAGTAAGTTTACCCCAGAGTTTAGAGAAGATTTTAAAGATGCATTTTCGAGGCATGGCCTTAAAGGTGGATTGGATAATGGAAACTTGGCCCGCTTTATGCCGAGCGTGTGCTACCGCTACTCCCATTGGAATGTTGGTGTTATCCAAGGAAGCCAGGACATTATTATGAGCCGGTTCTTCGGAAATATTTCACCTTCAGATCATGAGGGTCTTGTCTTTTCTGATGAAGGCCTTTACCAAGCGACATTAAACTCAAATAATTGCTCTTCTTGGATTTCTAAAAGTATATATCACGCATACCTTTACTTTTCTCCTTTTCGTTGGAAAAAAATAGATGGAGTTGGGCCATATAAGTTTTCAAAAAGAGTTTATCGTGGAAGGACCAAGAGGAACTTCGTTTCAAAATCTCTAAAAAAAGCCTTTGATTTAAATTAGTGTGAATTTGGACCTTAAAAGCAACCTTTTAAGGTCCAGATATCTCTAAAAAGATAGAAGATTCTCCCTTAATCTATTCATTGACCGTGCTTTCTGTTAACGTATAATTCTAAAGTAAGAAAACATATGGGACCAAAAAGGTTTTTTTAATCTTAATTTAGGCGGTGATTTTGGAAGAGGATATCCTAACAAGGTACAAAATGTTTTGTCATGACTCGAGTGAGCGGATACTTAAGGACGTGACAAATTGTACGGGAACAATTCATGAGGAAGCGGGAACAACTGTTAGAGGTATCGATTATGGATGTTTTATAAAAGCACACGGAAGTACTTTCACCATTGATTTCAGAATTTTTTTTTCAAGTAATTTAGCGATGGCCTTGGTGCCTAAGGCCCTGCCATGGGAGTCTAGTCCAACCCAGGGGATGGCCATAAGTCTTTTTGATGAATACACTAATATGATGATCGCGACCATCAAGAAATCTCTAGAGCATGTTGATTTTCTAAACCTTGAAACTCCTAAACTTTCCAAAATTAAGGGTAATGAAGTGACTCTTCTGGGGAGCGTCACTAAATATCAAAAAAATGAAAAAAAGGCCCTTATGAGGGATAGTTGGAAAATCAATTTAGAGGCCGGAAGTGTTTTTAATCATCTTAGAACTGATGTTTTAGACTTTACCAAGTTTGCCAAGGGAAACTTCGATAGTTATTCTGAAGCTAATCAGGGTGGTCAAGTTATTCTTATTTAATTTTATCTTTTTTTTCTTAGTTTTTAAGGGCGACCAATGTCATACGAGATTAAAGCTCCTAAAGTGGCAGAAACATTTGTTAATTTTATTGAGCGGAGGAGCTTACTCGCTATTTTCTTTGGTCTTCTTATTCTAATCCTTTCTTTACCAGGCTTTTTATTTTTAACGGTCGACTTTAGCTATAAGGGGTTTTTTTATGATGATGACCCAATGATTAAAGACTTCAATAGCTTTGAAAAACAATTTGGTAATGACGACTCTATAGTAATGGCAATTCACAGCCCTTCTGGAGTTTTTGATAAAGAGTCATTGCAACTTGTGCAGAAGTTGACAGAAAAGGCTTGGCTTTTGCCAGAAGTTATTAGAGTTGATTCTCTTAGTAACTACAATTGGGTTCATGCTGAGGGCGATGATATTTTGATAGAGCCTTTGATAGCTGATGGTGAAGATTTTAATGAAAGTTATATAAAGGACCGTAAGAAGATCGCTTTAAATCATGAAGTCTTACCTAATTATTTAATTAGTAAAGATGCTAAAACAACCCTTATTTTCGCCAGACTAAAACCAGGCCTAAAAGAGGCAGCGAAATTTAAAAAAACGGTTGTTGCTGCTAAAAAGTTAATTAAAGAATACTCGTTAGGCGACCATCAACTTCATTTAAGTGGAGGCCCTACTATAACTTACGGCTTTGAAGAGGCAACTCAGATTGACTTATCAAAAATGATCCCTATTCTTTTGCTTAGTATTATCGTCCTCCTCTATATTAATTTGAAGACCGTTTGGGGGGTTGTGCTCCCTTTTGTTGTTATTATTCTTACAACGGCGGCGACCTTTGCTGTTGGTGCATTTTTTGGTGTTCAGATAACCTCGGCCACTGCCGCTGTTCCTCAAATACTTATAGGAATAAGTATTGCCGATAGTGTTCACCTATTGGCCGTATTTTACAGGGCGGTCCAAGATGGTGTAGAGCAAAAGGAAGCCGCCCGATACTCACTGCTAAAAAACTTTGTACCTACAGGTCTTACCACCATTTCTACAGCGATTGGTTTTTTTAGTTTTTCAAATGTTAATATAAAGTCAATTTCAGGCATGGGGACTTTGGCCGGAATAGGAGTTCTTTTGGCCTGGGCTTTTTCTTATTTAGTTTTGGGTGGTCTCATGTACCGCCTCCCTGCGAAGTTACCAAAATGGACTGATGAGAAAAGAGGAAACTTCATTCAATCCATTCAAATATATGTCGACTTTCTTAAAACTATTAAAAAGCCCCTTACTATAGGGTGCCTCTTACTATCTGGATACAGCATTTTCTTATCCCTCAAAAATCATGTGAATAGTGACCCCTACCTCTATTTTAAAAAAGGTTATTGGCTTCGAGAGTCCCAGGATTTTATTACAAAAAATGTGGGGGCCTCCAGGGGGATTGAAGTTGTCATTCGAACAGGTAAAGCAGAAGGAATAAAAGAGCCTGAGTTTTTGAAAAAAGTGGAAGTTTTCCAAAACTGGGTTGAAGGTCTTCCTCACGTTACGAGGGCACTGTCTATTATAGATATTCTAAAATCCACAAACCGTGTTTTGCATGGAGGAAAGCAAAGTGAATATAGACTTGTAGAAGATAGAAAAATGATAGCTGAGGAGCTCTTGCTTTACACGCAAAGCATCCCTCAAGGAATGAGCTTAAACGATCGAATGACAATAAATAAAGATTCATTGAGAATGAGTGTTTTGTCTACTTTGTCGGCCTCTTCTGAATTTGAAGCCGCCGTAAAAAAAATTGAAGCGAAGGCCCGGGATTTAGGTCTTGACGTTATGACGACCGGCAAATCAAAGCTTTATCAATTTTTAAATGGTTATGTGGTGGAGTCTTTTGTTCAATCGATTAGCGTGGCCCTTGTCTGTATTAGTCTTCTCCTTATAATTTACTTTAAATCTTTATCAGTTGGGGTTTTGGCCTTAATAACAAACACGATTCCTTTAATGATTGGGGGGGCGGTCCTTTACCTTTCGGGACGGGCCATGGATGTCGGTACGGTCATTGTGGCCAGTGTTTGTTTAGGCATTGCTGTTGATGATACGATCCACGTTCTTTCCAATTATAAAAGGCAAAGGTTAGAAGGGAAGTCTCGAAATCAAAGTGTCGTTAATGTCTTGGCCTACACGACTCCCGCACTCATTATTACAACAATCATTCTAGTTGTATCATTTGGAACTTTGGCCTTTGGGATTTTCGTACCAAATGTGTACTTTGGTATTATGTGCGCTGTTATTTTATCAATTGCGCTCATTGTGGACCTCACTTTCCTTCCAGCCGTACTTATTTCCTTAAAAGACAAGGACTAGGCAAATGAATCACTCAGAGATGGCATTAAGAATCAATGATCTTAACAAAATATTTCCGCCGGATATTGAAGCGCTTAAAAGTGTTAGTTTAGAGATTGAGAAAGGAGACTTTTTCGGCTTATTGGGTCCAAATGGTGCAGGAAAATCCACTTTAATCGGTATTATTTGTGGTCTTGTTAATAAAACCCGTGGAGAGGTCAAAGTTCATGGAATTGATTTAGATACAGATCCCTATTTAATGAGGAAGCAAATAGGAGTTGTGCCTCAGGAGTTTAATTTTAATATTTTTGAAACATGTTTTCAAATTGTTAGTAATCAAGGTGGCTTTTATGGGATGGAGAAAAGTCCGGCAAGAGAAAGGTCTAAAACTCTCCTGAGTTTGCTAGGGTTAGAAGATAAAATGCATACACCTTCTGGACAGCTTTCGGGGGGAATGAAAAGGCGCTTAATGATAGCTCGGGCGCTTGTTCATGGACCTAAAGTCCTTGTTCTTGACGAGCCGACTGCGGGTGTTGATATAAGTTTGCGAAGATCTATGTGGGATTTCATGCTCAAACAAAATCAGGAAGGACTTACTATTATTCTGACGACTCATTATTTAGAGGAGGCAGAGTCTTTATGTAAAAAGATTGCGATTATTGATGAAGGGAATATTATTGAGAATGGAACAACACAATCTCTTCTTCAGAAGTTGAAAAAAGAGACTTACGTTTGCTATTGTGAAGCGTTTCAACCTAAAGAAATGACTTTTCCATTTGATTTCAGAGTAATAAATCAAAAAATAATTGAGGTTGATTTAAAAGAATCTGATATTCTTGGTGATGTTCTTAGTACTCTATCCTCTTCTGGTATCAAGGTTAAGAGGATAAAAAACAAGGTTAATAGGCTAGAGGAGCTTTTTGTTAACCTGGTGGAGGGCTCAAAAACACATGATTAAAACTCAATGGGTTGGTTTTTTAACTATATTTAAAAAAGAAACTTCGAGACTTTTTAGAATTTGGACCCAAACTCTGCTTCCATCGCTTATAACAATCACACTTTATTTTTTAATTTTTGGCAATTTTATTGGTAAGCAAATTAAGGACATGGAGGGCTTCTCTTATATTAATTTTATTATTCCAGGTCTTATTATGATGGCCATTATTCAAAACTCTTATGCCAATGTCGTGGGCAGTGTTTTTGGAGCAAAGTTTCAAAAAAGTATTGAAGAGCTTCTTGTATCTCCTCTTTATCCTTCAACAATTTTAGTCGGCTACCTGAGTGGAGGAGTCTTAAGAGGTGTACTCGTAGGAATTTTAATAACACTGATTTCTCTATTCTTTGCACCTTTATCCATAGAAAAACCTTTTCTTGTTTTTGGAACCATGTTTTTGACGGCCATTCTTTTTTCGCTTCTTGGCTTTATCAATGCCCTTTATGCAAAAAGCTTTGATGATATTTCAATCGTTCCAACCTTTGTACTCATTCCATTAACTTACCTGGGAGGAGTCTTTTATTCATTGTCTTTTCTTCCTCCATTTTGGAAAAACCTTTCTATGATCAATCCGATCCTTTATATCGTTAATACTTTCCGTTTTGGGTTCATAAACTATACTGATGTCCCAGTTTTTTCGGCGGTTATTTTCCTTTCTGTTTTAATCATCGTTTTATGGTTCACGTCTTTAACTTTAATGAAAAAAGGTTTTGGTCTAAGACTGTGAATTTTTTTAAAAATGCATTATTCTATTAGTTGAAAAAACCTTGTAAGAGGGACAATAACTTTATAGATACGGCCAGGGGAACTTATGCTGGATTATCTTAATATCCTTGATCAATTAACGGTACCAGAACTTCTGAAAAAAACAGCTGAAACAAGGATACATAACGATGCTCTTTGCTTCAAAAAAAATGGTACTTGGGAATCTCTTTCATGGAAAGAGTATTACGAACTCACGAAAATTGTCGCAAGGGCATTCTGTCAATTAGGCTTTAGAGAGGGCGAAGGTGTTTCAATTATTGGTTTTAATTGTGTTCAATGGGTAGTCTCAGACCTTGCGGCCATTTTTGGGGGGGGCTTCCCCGTAGGTATTTATACCACAAGCTCAAGTGACCAATGTTTCTTTTTGGCCCAGCATAGTGGGTCGAGCATAATTGTTGTTGAGGACCAGGAGCAATTAGACAAAATTAAGAAGATTGAGAAGAAGCTTACTCAACTCAAGGCCATCATTTTAATGAATGGTGAAGATTCGGCCAGTAATGTCTACTCATGGGAAGATCTTCCGGCTTTGGGAAGACAATTCCCAGAAGAAGACCTCCAAAAAAGAATAGATGCTCAAAAGCCTGATGATCTAGCAACTCTTGTTTATACTTCAGGGACAACGGCCAGGCCTAAAGGAGTTATGCTTTCTCATAAAAACCTTATCTACAATACGGGAAAAACAATTGACCAATTCTATACAGATACAAATGAGACGATCTTAAGCTATCTGCCTTTGAGTCATGTGGCAGAGCAGGAGATTTCTATTATTGGTTCTATTATTGTGGGGGGCTGTGTTTGGTTTGCTGAAAGTATGGAAAAAATGCCAGATAACCTGAAAGAAGTAAGGCCGACACTTTTTCTTGGAGTGCCTAGAGTTTGGGAAAAAATCCAGGAAAAGATGATCCAAGCAGGGGCCAGCTCAGGCGGGCTTCGCAAAAAACTGGTCACTTGGGCCAAAAATGTTGGCTTAAAAAATGGATACCGTTTTCAAAAAGGTTTGTCGAAAACCTTCTCTTACCATATTGCCGACCGTCTGGTTTTTAAAAAGGTTCGGAAGGCCTTAGGGCTTGACCGCTGCAGATACCAGCTAACAGGGGCCGCACCCATTAGCAAAGAGACATTAGAGTTTTTTCTTAGCTTAGGCCTTCCACTCTACGAGGTATTTGGAATGAGTGAGTGTGCAGGGACGGCAACTTTTTCGACCCCTCAAAGGTCAAAAATAGGATCTGCTGGTGTTAGACTTCCTCACGTTGAGCTTGATGTTGCAAAAGATGGAGAAATCTTGATTCGAGGGGCCAATGTATTTTTGGGTTATTTTAAAGATGAAAAAGCGACGAATGGAGCCTTAGATAATAAAGGATGGCTTCATACTGGGGATGTTGGACATATTGATGAAGAGGGGTTTCTTTTTATTACAGATAGAAAAAAAGACATCATAATTACGGCGGGTGGTGAGAATATAGCACCTCAAATGATAGAAGGGAAAATTAATCAAATCCAAATTTTAGGCCACTCTGTTGTTGTAGGGGATAAGAAAAAATTCCTGGCGGCGCTTGTAACTCTTAACCCTGAAACTTTAGATGAACATCTTAAGAAATTGGGAATTGAACCTAAAGGTGATGTCAATGAATATGCGAAGGATTCAACGCTTGTTAAGTACATTGAAGAGGAAATTGAAAGAGTTAATAAAAGCTTGGCAAGGGTACAAACAGTTAAAAAGTTTACTATTCTGGCAAAACCCTTTGACGTCGCAACAGGAGAGCTCACTCCAACAATGAAATTGAAAAGAAAATTTATTTTAATGAAGTTTGCTAAAGAGGTAGAGGAGCTCTATAAAATTCAGAGTTAGCCTTCTTATTGAACTCCAAACTCTCCTGTTACATAAAAGTGAAATGTTCTATGTCCTTGAGCAATGGCAGGTGGTTGACCTTGCCTCCCTGAAATTGACTGCATGGAAAACATCTCAAGCTTCTCATACCTCTTCGCCATAGGTCCTGGAGAGTTAGGGCCTTTTATTCCTTCAGTAAGGCGAAAATTTTGGCCAAGTTTTCTACCTAGGGCCTTGGCCATGGAAAGTGCTTTTGTTTGGGCATCAAGGACTGCTTTTTTTAGGCACTCAGATTTAATTTTCATGATCATGTCATCGGAGACAAACTGTTGAAGTCCCCTTACGTTAGAAATCTTTAGCTTGTTTGCCTCTTGGATAATGGTGGTCATTTTTTGAGTTTCAGATGAGGATACAGAGATTGAAAGGGCCACTTTGTAGCCACGGAATATTTTTTTTCCTTTAACCCAATCGAACTCTTTTTTTACTTGGTAAGATGACGTTTCTATTTCTGAGTTTTTAAGCTTGAGAGACTTAATTCTTTTATATAATAAGTTATATGTGGTGGTTGTTTTCTGGTATAAATCATTTAATTCTTTTCCATAGTTTTCAACAGATATTTGAAGCCTGGACCTATTTGTGGGCACCTTTTTTTTACAAGTACCACTAACTTGGATCATAGAAGGGAAAAAGCTTTTTGCGCTTAATGTATTGCAGATTAAACTCAGAAAGATTGTCAGGGGGATAGTTTTTAGTTTTGTCAAAATAGGATCCTTTTAAGTGATTATTTTTTAACCCAAAAAGCATTTAAAACAAAAAATACTGTTTATGTTTTCATCCTAAGGTTAAAGTTAAATAATTGAATTGGCCAAAATATTAAATAAGTATTTCTAAAAGGTAAAAAAGTGACTGTAAGACTCAGGAAAAGAATAGGTATAACCGATAGAAGGCCAAAAGGAGTTAAAAAATGAGAGATAGCGAATTTAAAGTTGCAAAATTAAATACAAATCAGTTTACAGAGCTTAAAGATCTTGAGGAGAAAATTGGTGTAAGCCTGATTGCTTTTGAAAAGAAATACGATCTAGCTCAACTATCTGAAGATAATCTGGACTTAATTAGAGAGTTTGAAAAAAAGACAGGCCTTACAATCGTCGCCTATAAGAAAGAAGAAAGAAATTAGTGAAAAAAAGCGATACCGTTTTAGATAAAAACTTTGTTTGAGTGTTAAAAAGTATTTGAACCTCCTTAAACCAAAAAAAAATTGAATCTGTCTAATAATTAATAAATAAATTAATGGATAAGCACAATCTATGAAGGAATTAGCGCTTCTTTGAGAGTTGTAAGTTCAAACAAGGTGGGGTAGTTTTAAAGTTAAACTAACCGAAGCTTTTTAGATAAGGATTTAAAAAAGATTCCATAAATCAGTCTTACCCTTATTAGCTGTAGGGCTTTTCCGCAATGACAAGACAATACAGACAATACAGACAATAAAGGAAATATTTTTTGGATAGATCAACTTTAGAAAAAGCTATTAAGAATGGTTTAGATCAGGAAGTACCTTATTTTGAAAAAGGTAAGGCCCAGGATTCGGTTGACTCATATATTGAAAATAACCCTCATAGGCCAGCTTCGGTCCTCATTTGTTTAAGTTGTCCTGAGGTCGTAGAAAAAATTGAAAATATTGAAATCCTTTATACATTAAGAACTGATGAGATGCCATCTCATAAAGGACAGATTAGCTTTCCAGGCGGTAAACAATCTGAAGGAGAGTCGGCATTTGATTGTGCCCTTAGAGAAACCTATGAAGAGGTGGGAATTGAAAGAAATAACTTCACAATTGTTGGAAGCTTGCCCCTTTACCCTTCTCTTATTTCCAGGTTTTTTATAACGCCAGTAATTGCTTACTTTAGAAGTCCCTTCGACTTGAACAATGTAAAAATAGACCCAAGAGAAGTTCACAAAGTTTTTAGGGCCCCTATATCAGAACTTGTAAATGAAGATCGTTTTTTAAAAACAGAAAGAACATTTCAAGGTATTTCATACCCCTTATATGAGTTTTTTTACGAAGATAATAGAATTTGGGGGATCACTGCTCACTTAACTTTTAATCTTTTGAAAAGATTAGGTTTTTTAAGGTGATTAAGGATTCTTTTGTACTTTTTATATAATGAGATTTCTCTCTTTAGTTGTATTTCTATTTTTATCATTGTTTAAAAGACTAAGCTGCACTTTTGATTTTCGCTTTTTCATTTGATAGGTCTATAAAAAATTGGTCAACGTCTTCAAAGGAATTAATAACATTAAGGTGAAGGTTCTTTTCATTATCAATTTTGATTGTGGGGTGGTTATTGAAGAGAATTACTTCTGCCTTTTTTAACGCAGACGAGTTAAGGATGTCTTTGTTTATTGCATTGAACTCTGTTTCATCAAAAGATCCTTTCTTATCTAAATTAAGAAAAATTATTGAATCTTTTTCTTCTTTCAATATTTTTAAAAAAGAAGGGTTAAGTATATTTTCTTTTATATAATAAGTTTCAAAATTATGGTAAGAAGCTAAAAGTAAAAGAATGGGACAAGTTAAAGATGTGTTTGAGGGAAAAAAGTCCAGTAAAAATATTTTTTTAACCTCATTTATGGGAATACTTTTTTTAGGTACAGCAAACTCTATTATTTTTTTTATAAGGTAGAAATTTAAAAAGTCTTTTTTTGCATCTGAAAAATTATTCCAAAACCTATCCTTATTCCTTAATTTTAGAAAAGGAAGAATGATATCAAAAACTAACTCTCTTTGATTGTAAATAGTGGGAAGCTTATTAAAGTCTCTTTGGAAAATATCAAATTTTTTTTGTGTCATAAAAAAGTGAAGGGTGTTAACTAGATCATAACTTTTAATTGAGCTTTCATTCATTTTTATTGGTCTGGATTTTTCTTCAGTCAAAAAATTTTTTCTTTTTATAAGTTCCTTATAACTCAATTTAACTAATGCACCAATATTTTCCCCTTTTTCTATTAGTTCCTTATAAAGCTGAAATTTTTTGAGTTCTTTCCCTGAAAAGCGAAATTTACTTTCTTCATGAGAAAAATCGCCTTTAATATGAAACCTCTTTGTCCAGCTTCTTAGGGTTTCTAAGTTAATGCTGCTTAGGGATGAAATTTGACTAAGGCTATATTTAGTCGATTCATCTTCTACCTTTTCTTTGTCTGTTATGTCGTTAAAATAAAAGATAATGTTTTCAAGCTGTTCACCATTCCAAACAGATGAGTAGTTTATTTTAAGTATTTTTATTTTTTCTCTACTTCTAGTTAATAAAAATTTTTTGGGAAAGCTTCTTTCTATCTCGGTCCAATTTATTTTTGATTGTTTAAAGGAACTTAAAAGTTGCTCTAAAAAAGATCTAATTTCCTCTTCTGAAAATTGAAATTTACCTTGGAGGAATGAATTTATATGAATGCCAGGTTCAATGTTCGAACCAAAAATTTCTTTTGAATGATTAGAGATAGGATTAATTATTTCACCATTTTTATTAATAGAAAAAATGGCTTGATTAATATTATCCAGTAGGTTATTCGTGTTCTTTAGTGTATTAAGTATTTCTTTTTCATAATACCTCATCTTTATGTGGTACTTCAATTTAATAATAAATTCATCGGAATTAAATGGCTTTTGAATATAGTCTGCGCAGCCAAGTGATAGACCTTCCAGACGGTTTTCAATTTCTCTGTCAGCCGTTAAAAATATAACTGTACTTGTTTCCAATATTTCCATCTCATTTAATTTTTTCAAGACATCAATACCATTAAGTTTAGGCATATGAAGGTCTAAAAGAATAATGTCAGGACGGATTTTTGCAGCCAACTTTATAGCTTTTTGACTTTCTAAACAAACAGATAGTGAACACCAAGTGGCATGTTTTAGAAGTTGACCAATAACTTGTATATTTTTTTGATTGTCATCAACAGCAAGAATTGAAGCCATTCCGTGATTGCTTATGAGTTCTTCAAAGGAAATTTTTTTTTGATTACTTCTATCTACCGCCAAACGTTACCCCCATTCCTTAACGGTAGGAAAGGCTCGGCATTTAATTTTTTATCTTCGAATATAATTTATTTAAGAGGCCTATAGGAATTCATGACTTTTATAGACGGACTTGTTGCTCCACTTTCGTAAGGCGAACATAATAAAATCCATATCTAACTCACCAACAATATTACAAGTCATTTTTTTAGTTGAGCCTTCCTCGCCTTCAATCTCATAATAAATAACGACTTTTTTAGGCTCGCACTTATTTTCGCCTTTCATCAAAACCTCTCAACATTAAAGAATCGTTATTGATCCCTCAGCAATTCTAAAACAAAAAATACCTGGAGATAGTTCACTGGTATTAAAAGAGACAACAATCTCTTTTCCTGACTTATCCCAATATTTGATCTGAGAAAGATCAGAAATATTGTAGGCAATACCATGTGTGATGTCATCAATGTTGTATTTTTTCAAAATAGTTTCAAGTTTATATTGCATTTTAAAGTACCTCCTTCAAGGGCTCTAAACGTATTACTCACCCTATGAGATAATTCTAAATTGTTATATAAAAAAAAAATTGGGAAAAAGAAGGTGCAGAAATTGAAAAGAAAGTGCATTATTGGTGCAGTTTGAAAAAAGCTTACAAAAAAGAAAGTTGTCCTCGATTAAATACAAATGGCCTGTTAGGCAGCTCCATTAAATAACTCAATAAAGTATATTTAACTCTTTGCTAAAACCTGCTGATTAGTATAATTAACCCCTTAAAGGGACCTTTAGAAGCTTAAAAGGCAATAAAAATCATTGAAATATTTATTTTTTGGCACGAAATAATGGAATCCGGTCTCTTAAAGCCTGATAAGAGGGCGCTTGACCTCTTTTTTACAGGTTCTTTTCCAAAATCTTCTTTTTTCGCAGTTCTTTTTTGGTCTTAAACAGGCGACATCTTCAATAAGTGCCTTGTGTTTAAAAGTACCCATCTTTCTGCCAGTTCTGGTCTTTTTAATGAGCCAGTTTATTGGGTCTGGGTTTGCAAAGAGTGTGTATGTACATGTATAGAGGTAGTCTTTACTTTTTCCTTTTAAACAATACTCCTTGGCGTTTTTAATTTTATTTGAAAACTTATAATTTTCGCACTTTTGTAAGGCGGCTTTGCAGGAACTTTGAATATCTTCCCCTTCGGCTTTGAAATCCTGATAATTATCCTCTTCACTAGTGTGATAAAGGACGTGGCATAGAACCTTTCCATCTTTTTCTTCTAAGTGACTTCTTCGTTTTATAATAGACCTTTCTCTCTTTAAAATACTTCTTCTTACCTTTGAAAGAATATTACCAAATTTCTTTTTTAAATCCTTTTTTAATTTTTTGTTTAAATCGACTCTTCTTTTAAAAGCATCTATTGACTTTTTCCTTAATGATTGAAGGTATTTCTTTTTTTCTTCTTTTTTCTTCTTGGTAAACTCTTTTGTATTTCTGATAAACTTGTTAGATAATTTTATTTTTTTGAAGGCCTTCTTCCAGGCTTTTTTAGGTTTTAACTTCTCTTTTTTTCCTATTGATTTAGAATAAATTTTACTGAGCCCAGGTATACTTTTCGAAAAACTTATTTTTGGTCTCATCCAAAGGAAATCAGGTCTATCTTTCCAATTTTTATTTGATAAGTTGGTTTGATCTAGCCAGGTCCCTCCAATAATTTCATTTTGTGGATTGAGGTAAAGCTCATAATTATAAACGCTTTTTTGAAAACCATTTCTTCCAGCAAGATTAACTTTTTTCCAGCTCTGATTAATTTCTGATATCCATGTGACCTCGTTTTTTACGGACACAATTCTTGAAACATTTTTCTTAAACTTTTCTGGAACAGGCTTATCAATATTTTCTAAAATCTTATATGATACTATTCCTTGATTCCAGACTTCGCTTCCTCTATCATGATCCATAATAAAACCAGTCTTATAGTGGCCTATGAGGTTTGTTAGGGTAATATGAAAACTACCGGCATTTGTGTCATTACAGCCTTCTCTTTCAAGGAGCCCACGGAGTTCTATTTCACTAATTTCTCCTCGGCTGAATGATTGGAAGTGCTGCTCTAATTCCAGGTTACAGCGGCTTCCTAAAAAGATTGTCGAACCCGAGGTGCTCTCAGCGATGTCTAGATGGACTGTAAGAAGTGCTTTGATATCGGCACTTCCAAAGGGAACTTCAATTCCAGAAGGATTCTTTAACTTTATGGGGGCAGGCTCTCTTGAAAATGGATTGGAATATCCTATTGGGTTTGGGTTTTCATAAAGAATTGTGGCCGGAGCCCATGCGTGGCATAGACCCCACCAACTAGGAATAAAGCTCTCTCTATTGGCTTTAGGGTCTTTTTTGAGGGCTTTAATTAAGTCGTAAATATCTGATCGTTTTCTTTCTCTTCTTGTAAGAGACCAGTTTTTATCTCCCATTAAAAGATCATACTTTTCAGCAGGAGAAAGCTCTGCGGGATCAATCACAATTTCTGGTGCTGTTTTTATATAATCTTCATATTTTTTAATACCTTCTCTTGGTCCGTGATCTCTAATAAATTCCAGCTTTGTTTTTCTGTTTATAAGGTGCTTTTTATTTTTTAAGTCTTTTTGATATTTTTTCATGTCTAGAAATTTATAACCAAACCTCTCAATGCTATCGTGTGGGATTGCTTTACGGACATA
>DKQD01000086.1:4091-11286 GCA_002474345.1 Bacteriovoracaceae bacterium UBA7317 | reverse complement strand
ATACTGTATCGGAACTCCAAGTGATTTTGCTGTTCTTCCAAAAGATGAAAGCTTTAATATGAAGGAATTGGGTGGTCTCCCGATAGCGGCACTTACAGCTTGGCAGGGGCTTTTTGATCATGGTGGTCTTCAAAAGGGACAAACAGTTCTCATTTTGGCCGCGGCTGGTGGAGTAGGTCACTTGGCATGTCAATTTGCTCTTATTAAAGGGGCCAATGTGATTGCAACGGCTTCAAGTAGGCACCACGATTTTTTAAAAGGACTTGGTGTTCAAAATATTATTGATTACACAAAGACAAATGTGAATGAAGCAGTTAAGGACGTTGACCTTGTTTTAGACCTGGTTGGTGGTGAGGCCGGGATTGAATCTTTTCACTGCCTCAAAAAAGAAGGCGTCATGGTGACAGTACCAACCATTACAAGAGATCAGGTTAAAAAGGTTGGAGAAGAAAAAGGTATTGTAACGAAAGGAATGCTTGCTGAAACGAGAAAGGAAGAGTTGGAAAACTTCGTTTCTCTTATAGGTGATAAAAAATTAACCCTTAAGGTTGATTCGCTCTTTTCTTTAGAGGAAGCGAAAAACGCTCATAAAAAATTAGAAGAAAAGCATACCCAAGGTAAAATTGTCATCGCTCCTAAAAAGTAAAGCTAAGATGCTTTTCTTAACCTCTGGCTTAATGTCTTGGAAATGGCGTGAAAAATTTTAACACCTGTTTCGGGGTTTTTTTGAATAAGTTTCATTAAAGGCCCCCGTTCAATTGTGACAAAAGCCGTTGGAGTTAAACAAGTGACGCTGGCACTTCGTAACTCATCATCAATAAGGGCCATCTCACCGAACCATTGACCTCTTTGAAGCCTCGCTAATTTTTTACCCCCTTTATGAACTTGGACAAGTCCCTTTAAGAGGATAAACATTTTTGAGCCTGACTCATGTTCTTTAATAACGAGTTCTCCTTTTTTTTGAACTTTTAATTCAATAATTTCAATAATGTTTAAAAGCTCTCTGTAGCTTAGTTCATGAAAAAGGGGTAGACCTTTTAAAGCGAGGACCTTTTGTTCGGGAAGTTCTTGATCTTTTTTTAGAGGTTTCGCTTGAGAAACCGCCTTCTTTTTTCTGATTGGTGTAACACTATCTTTCCTTTTTGGTGGCTTTAGTTTTTCTTGGTGTTTTGAATCTTTAACGACGATAAAACTTATGTCATCTTTAACGTTTCGAGAGAGCCCAATATTCAAAAAGAGCTTAGGAAGCTTTTTAAAATCCGTCTCTTTTTTAGTAAGTTCAAGGACATCGTTAGGCTTTATTGAATTTGAAAGAGCGTCCGTTGAGAGAAGTAAAAAATCTTTTTCGATCATTTCCATATGAAAGAGGTCCATTGTAAAGTCTTTATGAGACCCCACATATTTATGAGGCTCATAGTGAGAGGGGTGTCCAACTTTATCTTTCTCTGTCACTTTCCCGCTTTTTAATAAAACATCCCACTTAGAATTTCCGTTCATAAGGATAAAACTTTCTTCCCCTCTACAAAGAAAGACCTTTCCATTTCCAAGGTTTCCTAAAAAAACATCGCTCCCGATAAAAAGCCCAAATAAAAGAGTTGTTCCAATCGCTTTTTCAGGAGGGTGCTTTTGGTTTTGCAAATAAATTTTTTGATTCATTTTTTGAATAATTTCATGAAGGACTTTTTTAACGAGGTCTCTTTTTTGATTTGAAGGATCTTCGTTAAAGGCCATGAGGAAGCTTTTTTCTTCTTGCACGTGGTAGGAAAAAAGGTGGGCCGTTTCTTTGGCGGTTCTTGCTGAACCAGGCCCATCACCAACTCCGTTACAAAGAATATATAGAGGGAGGTCCTTTGATATAAGAACGGTGTCTTTTGAAGGGGAATCTTCTTCAGATTTGTGATGGAGCCCCAGGGCCTTCATTTTCATTAATAAAAAATCGGAACTTCGAGATATTTTCTTGAGCTCTTTAGTCCTCTTTTTCCCAGGCCGTCCCAAATAAAGCAAGTTTAAGTTTTTTATAAAGTGAGGGTGACTTTTTAGGGCAAAAGGGGGGTGTATTAGATTTATGAAGGTTAGATGGAATGATGCCCCCACTAAAAAGTGGCGTCATGCAACCATATTTATTTAAAATGTCTTCAACTTCATCTTTATTCTTTTCAGGGAGAGCATTAAAAGCTTCCTGAAGTTTTTCTCTGCACCAAACACGGTAGGGGTAAACAGAAAGGTTTTTGTAAGTAACACCCTGAACCTTTGAATGAAAACTCTTGAAATCACTTTTATAGGCCAAAGCATTGTCTCTTAAATAAGGAAGGTAAGCTTCTCCACAATCTTTTAAAAAAGGCCCAAAGCTTTCTGGAATGGTTTCCATAAAAGAGCCTTCTATCTCTCCTCCCTTTGCCTGACCTAGTCTTTGAACCCAATCAAAAACTTTCGGGGCCTTCTCTTTCATAATTTTTGAAGGGGTTGGGTCTTTGGAAAAATGCTTTTTCATGGAAGCATAAAAGCCAAAGTCCATAAGGGAGGGGCTTGTACCAAATAAAAAGGGTTGGGTTTCCAATATGTCAGAAAGCCACTTTAAGTTGTTAAGGTAAATAGACTCAACGTGGTCCTTAGTTTCCTTAGTAACTCCATCTCCTTTTATGTAAACTCTGTTTTGCCTCAGTCTTAAATTCCAGGCAATAAGGGCATTGGGTATCACCGGAAAACGAAGGAATGTTTCAGAAAACCTTTGGCTTAAGGCCATCGCATCTTCTTTAAAACTCCATCTATAATGAAGGGCCGGTCGCCAAAGCCATTCATCAGCGTAGTCTTCGAGAAGCTTTAGGATAAAAGCGTGCGTTGGGTTTTCTGGTAAAATGGGATAATCGGGAAACTTTTCTTCAAACCATAAGATCATAGGGGTTGTGTCTTGAAGCCATTCTCCTTCCGGAGTCTTGACAACGGGAACCTTCATAAGGCCTGTTTCATTATAAACCTCCCAGGCCATTTTGAGCCAATGGGGTTCCTCAATTTTTAGAGGAACTTCTTTATAGTGAAGGTAGGCCTCCATTTTTCCGCTAAAATAAGAAATATGATAGAGGTATAACGTGTAAAGGCCTTCTTTTTTTTCCATGAGTTCAGGTCCTCTTTTATTAGCAGACTTTTTTTGTTGTCTGTCCTTATTTAATAAGATGCTACCCTTATTATCTCTGAAAGATACTTAACCTTCAATGAACTAGCTAAGATCTGTTTCCACGTTCCGTTCCTTTTGTTACCATTTTAAAAAATAAAAAAGGACTAGTTTATGGATTTTAATCTTTCTGAAAAGACGAAAGAAAAAAGAAAGCAGGTTCAAACTTTTATTAAAGATCATATTGAGCCTATGGAAAATGATTATTATAAAGAGCTTCACGCTTTAGATAATTCGTATACCAACCTTCCTCAGCTAGATGAGTTGAAAAAAAAAGCCGAGAGTGAAGGACTATGGAACCTCTTTTTAAAAGAAGGGGAGAAAGAAGTTTCAAAAAGTACGGAGTATGCGCCTCTTGCTGAGTGTATGGGCCATTCTTTTTTGGCACCTGAAGTTTTTAATTGTAACGCTCCCGATACTGGAAATATGGAGCTTCTTCTAAAATATGGAAATGATGAGCAAAAAGAAAAATGGTTGACGCCTCTTTTAAGGGGAAAAACCCGCTCAGCTTTTGGAATGACTGAGCCAGCGGTGGCCAGTAGTGATGCCACCAATATGGCTGCAACCGCCATATTAGAAGGGGATGAAGTTGTCATTAATGGAACTAAGTGGTGGACGTCAGGGGCCGGTCATCCTAATTTGGATTTCATCATTTTTATGGGGTTAAGTCTTCCTGAAGGCCCTCGTCACGGCCGCCACTCTATGGTTATTGTTCCTAAAGGGACCCCAGGTCTCAAGATAGAAAGGATGCTCAGTGTTTTTGGTTACCACGATGAGCCTTTTGGTCACGGTGAAGTGACGTTTAAAGATGTCAGAGTTCCGAAAAGTCATATTATAGGTGGAATAGGAAGAGGCTTTGAAATGGCCCAGGGGCGTTTGGGACCTGGGCGGATTCATCACTGCATGAGGCTCATTGGGGCCAGTGAAAGGGCCCTTTCTCTTCTATGCGAAAGGTCTCTTTCGAAAGTGGCCTTTGGAAAACCCCTCTCTCACTTAGGTGGGAATAGGGAGAGGATTGCTAATGCCCGCATTCAAATAGAGCAGGCCCGCCTCCTTGTTTATAAAGCGGCCTGGATGATTGATACAGTTGGTGTTAAACATGCCATGAGTGAAGTGAGCCAAATAAAAGTTGTTGCACCAAGGTTGTCTCAGGAAATTACTGATTTTGCCATTCAAATTCACGGAGGTGGAGGTGTCTGCCAAGATTTTCCTTTAGCGGCCATGTTTGCAGGCGCCAGGGCCCTAAGGCTGGCCGATGGCCCTGATGAAGTTCACCTGGCCCTCGTTGCTAGAGCAGAGTTGGCCAAATATCAAAAAGAAAGCCGTGAGCAAGGAAATAGGTAAGGGGGCATTAGTGCATGACTTTGTCGATAGGCCTAGACCACTCCGGGATTCGGACGCTTTTAACTTAGAAGCTGTCAATCAGTGGGTTTTGGAAAATGTCCCAACACTTGTCGGGTCTCCTGAAGTTTTTCAATACCCTGGGGGGGCCTCAAACCTTACCTATCTTCTAGCCTACAAAAATAAAGACGTTATTTTAAGGAGGCCGCCTCCAGGGCATAAGGCCAAAAGTGCTCATGATATGGGGCGTGAATACAAGGTCATGAAGGCCCTTAAAAATCAATACCCTTACGTCCCTGAAATGATCGCTTTTTGTGAAGATGAAAAGCTTATTGGAGGGCAGTTTTACCTCATGGAGAGAATGAAGGGGATCATTCCTCGTAAGGATTTTCCCAGGGGAATGAGCATTGATAAGGAGAGTGCAAAAAAACTTTGTTTTGGCCTTTTTGATAAACTTATTGAGCTTCATAAAGTTGATATTGAAAAAGCCGGCCTAAGTGACTTG
Organism: Bacteriovoracaceae bacterium UBA7317; assembly: GCA_002474345.1. Taxonomy (GTDB): domain Bacteria; phylum Bdellovibrionota; class Bacteriovoracia; order Bacteriovoracales; family Bacteriovoracaceae; genus UBA7317. Next base: position 6,271 of record DKQD01000086.1, on the reverse strand, counting down.
GGTAAAGGAAAGGGTTATGTTCAAAGGCAAGTCGATGGATGGATTGACCGCTTTGAGCGTTCAAAGACTTGGAATGTGCCGGGTTTTAAAACCATAACGAGTTGGTTAAAAGAAAATAGACCAGATGATGTTTCCACTTGTCTGATTCATAATGATTTTCGTTTTGATAATGCGGTTTTTGATCCCAATGATCCAGGCAATATTATAGGAGTCCTCGATTGGGAGATGGCCACTTTAGGTGATCCTTTGATGGATTTAGGGGGTGCGCTTGCTTATTGGGTTGAAGAAAAAGATGATTTCGCCTTTAGGTGGTTGCGAAGGCAGCCTAGTAACATTCCAGGTATGTTAACAAGAAATGAGATTGTGGATTATTACTGCGAAAAAATGAATTTTGACCGAGGCCTTTGGCCTTTTTATCAAATTTTTGGACTTTTTAGATTGGCCGTTATTATTCAACAAATTTATTACCGCTACTATAAAGGACAAACTGATAACCCTATCTTTAAAAACTTTTGGTTTTTTGTTCACCTTCTTTCCTTTCGCTGTCATAAAATTTTAAAAAAGGGCCCTATTTAATGAGAACGATTACACTTATAAGGCATTCACAGGCATCTTTTGGTGCCGAAAACTATGACAAGCTATCCGATTTAGGCTTGGCCCAATGTGACTTGATAGGGAATGCCTTTAAAGAGCGCCATTTTCCTACAAGTGAAGAAGAAGCAAGCGTTATTTGGGGCGGACAAGAAAGGCATAAAGAAACGATGGAAGGGGTTTTAAAGTTTTGGCCCTATAAAGGTCCTTTATGTAAAGAGGATCGGCTCCGTGAGTTTGACCACATGGATATTATTTTTAAAGGAGAAGATGGCTTTAAGCCCAGGGCAAAAATGGGAATTAAGCTTCTTTTTTCTAAAAATAAAGACAAGACTATTGAAAAAACTTTCCTAAAGACTCTTACAAGGTGGGTTTCTGGAAGTTTTGAACAAGATTATAATGAGCCTTTTTCCAAATTTCATAAGAGGAGCTGGGAAGGTCTTATCGATTCAAATGAAAAATTTAAGGATAGAAAAAATATTTTTATTTTTACCTCTGGAGGAGTGATCGCCTCTATTCTTCTTAAGGTTTTAAACATAGAAAAAGAAAACTTTATTCCTCTTGTTTGGTCACTTTATAATGGAAGCCTGACTCAGTTGACTGTAAGGCCTAGTTTAAAAGAGGAATTATCCTACGAAGGAAGTTTTTTTCTATCTTCATTAAATGAGCACCATCACATGATAGGGAAGGGAAGTGAGTTTTTAACCAATAAATAGGCCTTTATAGAGGGCCTTGGATAAAGGGTAATCAAATCATGAAAATAAGCTTCTTGATTCTTTTAGGATTAGTGGTCTTTTCTAATGAAAGCTTGTTGGCAAAATCCACTCTTTTTGGTCAGTCAGGAACTTATTCCCTTCAAGTGGGGGCTTCAGCATCGAGCCATCAATTTATTCTATCAAAAACGGAAACCTCTTCTCAGTTTAAAAATAAATTGACGGATTCTGGCTCATGGGTTCTTAATCCGGTCATTAACTATTCTCATACTTCAATTCAGGAAGAACATTATAAAAAACTCTCGCTTCTGCTTTTTTCAGATTGTTTGGCCCTGCCTTCAGCAGGCCTTGCTTTTTCTATGGGGAAACAATTAAATAAAAAAAATCAATTTGGCTTTGTGGTTGGTGGTTATATTTTAAATAAAAAAAAGTGGGATGAGGTAGTTTCTTCTGAAGAGGCCCACTATATGAATCTTTCTTCCTCAATTGGTTTGGTTCCTCTTCTTGGCCTGGAATTGAATTTGAAGCTTTTTTCATTAGGGAAAGGCCTTGATTTTTATTTTAATAATTTTGTGTCTTATACCTTAAATAGTCACACTCTTTCCTTAAAAAAGATTTTTTAACCTCTTGAGATGTTTGAATCAATTTTTCATAGACACACCTTGGACGGCCTTCTTTTTAAGGGCGTTTTTTAAAAGGGTGTTATAATTATATAAATTAATTCGGTTCACTTTAATTAAGGAGGCCCAGGTTGAAAACTGAACTTATTCCTCTGGTCCATGCTTTAAAAAAAACGGTTGAGAGACTTAAAGAGAAAAAGACTAAATATGAATGGGGGCACCTAGGTAGTTGTAATTGTGGGCATTTGGCCCAAAC
>DKQD01000086.1:0-3699 GCA_002474345.1 Bacteriovoracaceae bacterium UBA7317 | reverse complement strand
GAAGATTGGTCGGAAAAGGCCCTCGATTATTGCGAGGGAAGTGGTTATCCCGTCGAGCATATTTTGACGGAAATGATGAATCTTGGCCTTTCTAAAACGGATATCGTATCTCTTGAGAGGCTCGATGACCCGAACATTTTACGACAACTGCCAGAAGGCGAAAGAAGCCTCCAAAAAAATAAGAAAGAGGATGTCATTACTTATATGGAGGCTTGGGTTAAGACCCTTAACCAATCTTAAAAGAGGCAAAGGGCCTTAAGTATTCAATTATTTTTTGTAAATTGTTACTGCGTAACTTTAGAAGTTGTTATACTTCCATCTTTATTGATTTCCATACTACCAACCATTTTTCTAAATTTTCCTAAATCCATTTCATGTCCATAGAAAAGTGAACTAAAGTAGGAAACTTGAGAGCTGATTTGGATGGCCGTTTTTATCTCTTCTTCGGTGGCGCCTGCTTTTGCTGCGTTAAACTTGTTAGCGTGAATGCAGTATTCGCATTTCATAGCAACTGAAACGGCCAGTCCCATTAGGAAGGCTTGCTTTTCAGGTATGGCACCTTGCTTAAACAAGGCCATCATTGCTTTATTGGCCTTAACAGCGTCTTTAATCATGGATCTTGGAGCGAAGGCATTAATAGGACTTGTTTTTTTTAGTCTTTCATATTCTGCGTCTGAAATTTTGCCACTTTTAGCAGCATTTGCTACAGATAAAAATGATGCCATAAAAAAAAGTATTAGCGAACGCTTCATTAAATTCATAATCGAATCTCCTTAAAAAAAGTTTTGTTGAAAAATCGTAGAGAGTATATGTGCCCTAAATATTAGTTGGCAAGGTTCAATTATTCATAACCACGGCTTTTTGATTCGTAAAGGCCTACACGAAATCCATAGATGAGGTTATAGGTAAGGTCATGGGTGTGGAGCGGGGAATTTTTATTCGCGGCGAGAGAGTACTCTTGGAGGGTTATTCCAAAAAAATTAATCCATTTTCCTTTGAAGATAGGTTTTTGAAGTCCCGCAAAATACCTCATGCCTAAAACACCACCTTTTGCTTGATAAGCAGGGCGACCAGGTTTTTCGTAAGCTTTTGGAACAGTGTAAAAATAGTCTTGATAGAGTTCATCAGCAAGCTTAAAGGAGAGTCTAGTGAAGAAAATATTTTTACCCCACATTTCAAAAGGCCTTCTAAGGGATAGAGATCCTTGCAAAGTATACCCTTGGGAATAAAGCTTTATCCCCTTAAAAAGGTTGGCCTTTTTAAGGGAAAAACCTAGCTCCAAGTTTTTATTTTTAAAAAGGTTAAACTTCCTAATTCTAGGGCCTATTTCAAAAACAAGGTCTAGCTCAGGCATCCCCTCTCTAATAGAGCTTTCGGAACTCCTTGAGCCAATATTCCCACCAAACCCAAGACCAAAAGTCCAATCGTCCTTTTTGTAAATTCTCGCCCTTGTGCCTCTTCTATCGCTTCTAAAAATTTTTCCCCGATAGAAGAGGTAAGGAAATAAAAGAGTCCTCGTCCCATACTCTCCAGATCCAGGATAAAGTGAAAATTGAACGGCCCCCCCAAAGAGTCCTGCTTCAAAAAGTGCCTTTTTTGCACTCCTCTCTTCTTCTTTACTATTGGCTGCAAGGCAAAGGGAAAAAAATGAAAAAATGGTGAAAAATTTTTTAAAAAGTGACATCGAGCATCTTTTTTTAAAGTGACTATCATTCTTTCTTACCAATATTTTTCACCTCTTGGAATTATCAAATACATTTTTTTTTATGGTACTAGCTTACAATAGGATGTTATAAATGTAGGCAGGAGTTAAACATGATAAGACTTTTTTTAGGAGAGGGGCATGCCCCTAGATTTTCAAAGCCTTCAATAGACTCTTATGAAAAAATCGTAATCCTATTCCGGTCTGATGTGTATCATAAAATGAGAAAAGAGCTTGGTTTAAATTAGTGACCAAAAAGAAATTTATCCCCTATTTTTTAGACCTCCTTAGCTTGTCCCTTCCCATTATTTTTGGAAATATTGGCCAAATTTTTATTGGTACAACGGAAATCTATGTTGCAGGAAAACATTCAGGGCTTACTTTGGCGGCGATTGGTACGTCTCAAGGACTTACAGCACCTTTTTTAATGATTGGCATGGGGTTTCTTTTTGGACTTTCGACCTTGATCGCCCATAAGAAAGGAGAAGGTCATAATCCACCCACCTATTTTAGAAGCTCTCTTTTTTATGGTCTGATAACAAGCGTGATCGTTATTCCTTTTCTTTGGCTCCTTATTTTATTTATACCAAAAATAGGGTTTGACCCCACTCTTGTCGCTCCTGTTACTAATTATTCTATCCTCTTTTCTTTTTCACTTCTTCCAACCTTCCTCTATCAGAGTGTAAGGGAATATTTACAGGCCATTGAAAAGGTTTTATTTGCTAATATTATTTCCTTTTTGGCCTCTTTCATAAACTTAGGCTTAGGCTTTCTTTTTGTTTTTGGATATGGACCTTTTTCTGAAATGGGTATTGAAGGCCTTGGATGGTCTCTTAATATTGTTAGATGGTTGACTTTTATAACGGTCCTCTTTTCCTGCCTCCCTCTATTAAAAAAACCTTCGGCAATAAATATACCTTTTTTAAAAGAGACCTTTAAGCTGAGCTTTCCTTTGTCTATAACCGTTTTTTTAGAGGTCTGTGCCTTTTGTTTGGTAACCGTTTTAACAGGAGTGATGGGTGTTATTGAAGCGGCTGCTCATAATGTCGTTTTAACACTTGCTTCCATGACCTTTATGGTCCCCATGGGGATTTCCCATGCTGTTTGCGTTAAAGTTTCAAGTTCTCTTGGGATGAAGGATTTTGATAAGGCCGTTCTTTATTCCTGGGTTGGAATTGGTATGGCAACAAGTATTATGGTTGTTAGCGCCTTCTGCTTCTTTTATATAAAATGGCCACTCTTTTCAATATTTTCAAGCGACAAGACTATTTTTAAGGTGGCCAGCTCAATTTTTACTGTCGCAGCTTTTTTTCAGCTTGCTGATGGTTTACAGGTGTCACTTAATGGTATTTTAAGGGCCTTCAAGATGACGAAAGAGTGCATGAAGGTAACCTTATTTTCTCATTGGGTGATCGGCATACCTTTAGGTTGTTTTCTTGGTTTTCATTTGAATTGGGGCCCATTTGGTCTATGGATTGGCCTAGCGGCTTCTCTTTTTATGGTCAGTATATTATTGCTGATTCTCTTTTTAAGAAAGATAAAAAGCCTTCCTCACACCAAGTTAGAGTCGGTATGAGAAAGGACTTATTATTTTAGATAAAGTTGAAGGTGTAATCCTCGTCTTCGATATCTTTTTCTTCTTCTTCCTGGTTTGCTTTTGCCTTAGGGGCCACGTCGACAGACTTTCTTTTCTCTGGGACTTTATCGGTGTTTAGAATTTCACCTATCGTGACATCCATAACTTTTTCTTTACCAACTTCCTCAGTGTACTTTTTTCCTATATAGGTAAAGAGAGTTGAGAGTGCCCCTTCTATTTCCAGAGCGTTGGCAAGAGTTGCTTCAAGCCCTTCATTGTTTGCAGACCAGATAATATCATCGCTTTTTTTAAGAGAGTCTGCTTTTTTAGTGCCTTTTTTCTTTTTAGCGGGCTTTTTCGTAGTGGCCTTTTTCTTGGCCGGCTTTTTCTTAGCTACCTTTTTCTTAGCTACTTTTTTCTT
>DKQD01000017.1 GCA_002474345.1 Bacteriovoracaceae bacterium UBA7317 | reverse complement strand
GTTATAAACGGTCAAAAAATGTGGATTACAAATTCCACTCAGGCCGATTATTTTTGCACTCTTGTGAATACAAGTGAAGGTCATCATCATAAAAATAAATCACTCATTATTATTCCTTCGAAAACTCCCGGTGTTAGTGTCGGTGGTCGTATAGAAAAATTGGGGCTTAGGAGTTCGGATACCGCACCTGTCTTTTTCGATAATGTGCGAGTTCCCTGTCGTTATAGAATTGGAAAGGAAGGAGAAGGGTTTACTCTTCAAATGCTTCAATTTCAAGAGGAAAGATTATTTGCGGCCGCCAGTCTTCTTGTTCCAATGGAAATGTGTATTGAAAAGACGATCGAATATACCTCCCAAAGAGTGGTTTTCGGGAAACCTCTATTGTCCAATCAAAATCTTCATTTTCGCTTGGCGGAATTGAAAACAGAAATTGAGTCTTTGAGGTCACTAATTTATAGGGCCTGCACCGATTATGTTAATGGTACCGACGTTACTATGATGGCTTCTATGGCAAAGTTAAAAGGTGGCAGGCTTATAAGGGAAGTCTCAGATGCCTGCCTTCAGTATTGGGGAGGTATGGGTTTTACCTGGAATAATTACGTCTCACGTATTTACCGTGATTGTCGTCTTGCTTCTATTGGTGGTGGGGCGGACGAGGTTATGCTTGGTATAATTTCTAAGCTTATGGGTACTTTACCTAAGGATTAGGTATTAAGAACTAAACTAATTCATTAAGCTTTTAGGAGATGGTATGGAATTAACATTTGATGGAATCAGGCTTAATTCTCCTTTTTATAATGAAACCCATAAAGATTGGAAAAACAAAATTTTAAGACCTTTTCTAGATAAAGAAATTATTCCCAATATTGATCAATGGGAAAAAGACGGTGATATACCTCTTGAATATTATAAAAAAGCTGGAGAAATAGGTCTCTTTCAATTGGGTTACCCCGAGGAATACGGAGGGGTAAGTGAAGGAATTGATATCTTTCACACTCTTATTACAGCTGAAGAATTAGCAAGGCCAGGTGCCGGTGGTTTTGGTGCAGCCTTTACTGTTCACTCTATTGCTCTTCCTCCAATTCTTAATTTTGGTTCTGATGAAATGAAAAAGAGAGTTGCTCCTGATGTAATTAAGGGAACTCATCATATAAGTCTAGCAATTACAGAGCCTTCTGGAGGCTCCGATGTGAGCAATATTAAGACGACTGCTAAGAGAGAAGGAGACCATTTTGTTATAAATGGTTCCAAAACCTTTATAACAGGAGGTCTTAAGGCCAATTGGTTTACAACGGCAGTTAGAACTGGTGGCGATGGTATTGGAGGAGTATCTTTAATTTTAATTCCAGCTGATGCGAAGGGGGTCTCAAGAACATCGGTTGGACCGAAACAGGGATGGTTATGTTCAGATACTGCTACCATCTATTTTGATAATGTTAAAGTTCCAGCTGATCAAATTATTGGAAAAGAAAATCAAGGTTTCAAAATTATTGTTAATAATTTTAATAATGAAAGAATTGGTATGGCTGCAGCTGCTGTCGGTTATGCACTTGCTGCTTTTGAAGAGGCTGCTTCATGGGCCAAACTAAGAAAAACATTTGGTAAGAACCTTTCCCAGCATCAGGTCATTCAACACAAATTTGCAGAGATGTATAGAAGGATTAATTCAACCGCTGCTTATCTTGAAATTTGTGCTTGGAATATTCAAAATGGTTCCTCTGAAGCTGCCGATATATCCCTTTTAAAAGTTCAAGCTACAAAAATGCTGGAGTTAGTTGCCAGAGAGGCGATGCAAATAATGGGTGGAATTAGTTATATTCGTGAATGTAAAACGGAAAGAATATATAGGGAAGTAAGGGTTATGGCCATAGGAGGAGGGTCTGAAGAAATTATGATGGATCTTGCTGCAAGAAGAATGGGCCTTTAATTTTTCCCTTTAACTTTTTTTATTTGGCTTTTAGTGAAACAATTCATTATTTGGGCACCAAACCTTTTTTTCAAAGTATTTTCTTTGACTCCTAAAAAAAATTGACCAAATGCCTTTTGGCAAATTTTCATACTATAGTCAATTTGTATGTTTTTGCAGTTCTTCTTAAATGATTTAATTTTATTTAACGTGAGTGTATTTTTATATTTTTGAAAAAGAAGATTTGTGCATATCTTTTTATCAAATTTCTCACTTTTACATGAAGAAAGCAAAAGTAATAATCCGACTAAAGTATTTATTTGAAGCTCTTTTTTCATGATTCTAGTTTTACTTTTTAAAACGGATAAGTCCATTATTTTGGAGATAATTAATCAAAATTTTTTTCTGAAGTGATTAGGTTTTTATATATTAACCTAGCTAATTTGTTTTATTTGATTTTTTTTTTAAATTCAACTATTTTCATCACAAAATAGTACTTTTAGATGCTTATTTGACGATAAGTTATACATGCTGAAAGGTTTATTTTTTAATCTTAAAGACTCTATCGTTTTGAAGTTATTGAAAGTAACTTTTTCCATCTATTTTTTAATTACCTTATTTATAACGAGCTTTCAAATGTATCAAACATACATGGCTTCAAAAAGGGATATTAAAATAGATTTAAGAGATATTCAGTTTTCATTTAAAAAGGGAATGGAAAACTCATTATGGAACATGGATTATATACAGTTACAAAATCTGGCGGATGGAATATTAAAATTAAGTTATATTAAAGGTGTAAAGGTAAGAGATAAAAGAGCAGTTATTTTTAAAAAAGGTGAGATTTTCAACAATAAAAAAAACTTTAAGGAAGATGATCTTTCTTTAAAATTCTATTTAACTCAAGGGTTTACGTTTGATAAAGAGAAAAAATCTTATGTACCTAAAAAGATAGGAACCGTAACTCTTTACTCTAGTTCTAGTGCGGTTTTGGAAAGGGTTTATATAGGGTTTGTTCTTATTATTATTACGGCTTTTATTAAGATTATAATTCTATTTATACTTTTCGTTATTGTTTTTCAAAAATATCTTAGAAAACCTCTTAAGAATCTTGAGGATAAAGCTAGTCAAATTAATTTTGAAGATTTAAGACCAATTAATTCAGGGCTAAATGAACGGAATCAAATTGAGTTAAAGTCATTAGAAAGAACTATTAATGGAATGATTAGTGGATTGATTATTTCTAAAAAAAGAATTACTTTAAAACAACAGGAAAGAGATTTGGCCCTTTCGCAATCTTCAAAGGCAAAAGAATCATTGGAGAAAAAAGTAGCTGAGGTTTCTGAACTAAATAAAGAAATCAAACTTTTTAACGAACAACTAGAAGAAAAAGTTAAGCAACAAACATCTGAATTAGAACTTTCATTTCGAAGAATTCATGGAATGCTCACTCATATTAATTTGGCCATTTTTGTTGTAGATAGTAAAGGTCTTATATTACCTCCTACATCGAACTTTTCAGAGGAAATATTCCAGCAAAGCATAGAAGGAAAAAATGCCTTAAACCTATTATTTTTTCATTTAAAAGATGGCAGCAAGGAAAAAGATATTCTTGCATCCTATTGGACATTAATTTTTGGAAGCGACTCATTAAACTTTGAAATTTCTGTTGAGTATTTACCTAAAAAAGTTATCCAGCCAAATAAGGATAACCCAAAGGGGAAGGTATTAAAAATTGATTATGTGCCTCTTTATAATAATGAAGATATTGTCGAAAACTTAATGCTTATTGTTCAGGATAGAACTGAAGAGGAAGAAGAGACACTAAAGAGTAAAAAGTCCCAGCTAAAGCTCGATGTAATACATGAGATTCTTCCTTTAGAAGAAAAAAGTGAATTTACATTTCAATTAGGGGAAGCCGTTAGAACCTCTATTTTTACATTGGAGGATTTTCTTGTCTTTGATTCTGCCCATTTTTCAATTATGGAAATTAAAGGTGTTATCCAAGAGCTTATAAGAAGAATAAAAATTAAAAACTTTAAGGAACTAATTTCATTAAATTTATTTTTAGAAGATTTGGATAATCAAATAATTTTTGCAGATAATATTGAGGGAAGTAAGGCTCAAATTTGGGCTGTTGAAAAAATTTCGTCTCTTATTGAAATACTTTTTGAGTATGCTGATGTTACCAAGTATTTATATGAGTTTGGAATATTTCCAGAAATTAAATTCGTCCTACCACAAAACTTTAGAACGATAATAGATGAAAAAATTGGTGATTTAGAGAGAATTATGACAAACCTTTTAGAGTATGTTTTTCTTGTTCGGAATCTGAAAGATTTAACTCCCGAAAAGATTTCTAATGCACCCAAAAAAGCCAGGCTTTATCGAGAGTTTGATAAAATTATTTTTCACCTTATGAATCGTTCTAAATTAATTTCATTTTTGTTGAAAGTAAGTCATAGGGGTAAGGAATCAAAAAGTTTTTACGAACTTTCACAATTACTTCAACAGATGCCTTCCAAAGACAAATTAACTGAAGCTGCTTTAATGAACCATTTAATTTCTCCCTACAAAAAAATAATTTAATTTATTTAGATTTTCTAAGAAATTATAAAATAAATCTATTTACTCCTCGAACTATTTTATGTTTTTTTAGAGAAGTTTTTTTAAAAAAATAAAAGTGAGTTAAAATCTTGTTAATATGAAAGGGACGCTTTTTTATTTAATTTTATTAAGTTTAATTCTTTCTCCTATTGAAGAGAAAACTTCTAGAAATAGGGCGATAATTCTTTTTGATAAAAAGGCCATTATAAACTCATTGGCACTTTTAAAATCCTTCACACAGTTAGGGGCTTTTTCGCAAATTAAGAAAGGAAAAAGTAAAAATTTATCAAAAAATTGTAAAGAAGGAGAGTTCTATTCAACTGATCCTATTAGCGGTGAACAAATTTGTATAGAGCTCCCATCTGCAGTCATGATTAAAGAAATGGGAAGCGGAAATAAAGCTTATACTTGTAAAATGGGTCATAGTAAAATTTCATTTTCTGAAAATCGACTTTTTGATTCTGGTGGATATCCTGCACAATCAGATACTTTCCGTTGTCGAGAGGGGATTGCTTTTATTGAGAAGGGAAGCTTTGCAAGCACGATTCATTGTGTAAGTGAAGAACCTATTTTCAGTCCAAATGTTGGAGGCCTTATTTCTGAATTTGAAGAAAAAATGATTGTTTGTAACCCCAATAAATCTAGACTCCTCCCATTGAGGCCTAATTATTTGTGCAGAGAAGATGAGTGGCTAAATGGAGAATACTGCGAGCCACACACACTATGTGGTCCATCAGAACAAGAGGTAAAAAAACCAACCTTAATGAGAGATAGAGTATGTCAACCCATTGTGGAAAATGTTTTTTGCGATCCGGATTTTGAGTACAAATTTAAAGGAACATGTCGTAGGCTCACAGAATGTATGGATGATGAAGTTGAAGTAAAAAGACCTAGTCCATCCTCTGATAGAGTGTGTAGGAAATCATATTAATGATTCCTCTATTTTTTGCTCTTTTCTTTGTGGTAACTATTAAATACACCCGTAGTACCATCTTTTTTAAAAGAAACGACATCATACGGATCTAATTTATTTTTATACTCCATCCCAGGTGAGCCAAGAGGCATTCCTTCGACTGCAAGTCCTTTTATATCCAAGCCTTTTTTAAGGAGTCTTAAGATATCTTTGGCGGGAACATGTCCTTCGATCGTATAACGCCCTATTTTTGCTGTGTGGCAAGATTTTAGGTGGCTTGGAACTCCAAGGACTTGCTTTATGGGGTTAAGGTTTCTTTTATTAATCACCTCAACTTCAAAACCATTTTCTTTCAGGTGGTCAACCCACTTTATACAGCACCCACAGGTTGGTGTTCTATAGACGACTGCCTTGGGAAGAGCTAAAGCAACGCTTCCTATAAAAAGAAGTGAAATAGATATCATTTTCATAAAAGTCATTGAGAGAAGTTTTTTATTGCCATGTCTCATTTTTTATTCCTGATTCAATTAAATCGATTATTCGGATTTTATTTCTAATGATTCTAACTCAAAATTGATTTACTAGGAATTATTAAATGTTGATTTATTGTCATTCCAGTAAGTTTATTTTTAATGGGAAGTTGTTTTAAGTGGGCCGAAAAATCAGAGTACTTTTTGCTAGAAGGAACTTCACCTAAGGCAACGTAATAAAGTGATATCATTTTTGCTTTAAAGCCAATTATTGTCATTAAATGATCAAAGTTTGGGTAAAGTTTAGCAAGCGTCGCAATCCTGGCCAATTGATCTTTATCTATAGTTTTTAGATCCTGAACCAAAAATGTTTTTTCAAAAATATTTTTTAAGTATCCTTTTAAATCCTCTATTTTTTCTTCTACTTCTTTCTTGTCTATTATATTGAGTTTTTTATCTTCAAAGTTTTTTGCACAAGAAATATATGAAAGAAGGTAGTCTACAATATCAATCATTTTATTTGTAACTTCCCCTTGAAAGTAACTTCTTCCTCCGACTATTTTCCCCTCATTTTTTTTGAAGTCACTGTCGGCTTTAATTGATTCATAATCAAAGTCGGCAGTTTTTATATGAATCATATTTGAAAGCATCGATAAATCTTCGACTTTTGATAAAATATGATCAATACCCTTTTTATATTTGTCTAAAAAGTAACCTACTGGGTATTCATCTGATTGTGGAGATAAAAAATCATCAATGGTTTTAAAACCCTCCTTTAAGGAATCTTCGAGAGTTTCAAAAATATCATTATGGCTCTTTTGTTGAACAATTTCTTTCATAAACCAGTAATTAACTTGATCCAATTTTGCTTCTTTGTAATATGTTTCGTATTCAGTAACATCTTCGATGATAACCATAATCTTTTCCACTAAGTTTTCTTCATTGTAAAAAGGGCTGTATGAAAGCTTTAAGCTCTTTCCCTCCGGTCTCTCAGGGTCATTTAGTACGATGCTTTGGGGGAAATTTGCTTCTAGGAAGGAGTAATTAAGTTCATCATCCCCAAATACGGACCTTATATGATTTGTTAAATCGTTGACTCTTCTATCACTTTTAACATACTGTGGAAAAATTAACTCGAAAAAGTTCTGGTGGGCGATATCTCTTTTGAAAAGACTTTTTGAGTACTCTGAGCACGGAGGTATGACTTTTAAATCTTTGTCAATGGCAAAAACAGCACTCTTTAATGAGTTGAAAAGGTTTGAAATTACCATTGTCCTGCTAGCGACTTTTTCTTCCAGTTTTTTATTTAGCTCTTCTGCAAATTTATAGGCTTCAGAAAACTTTATGGAAATTATATGGCTTTGAATAAAAACAAATGCAATGCTGGTAAAGAAGGCGAGTTCGATAAATGGTAAAAAACCCTGGTAGAGAAGCATATCCCATATAATTCCAAAAAAGAAAACGGTGAGACCTAAAAGACAAATACGACTGTGGGGGACATTTTTTATAGCTGCTCTTATCATTTGAGTCATCATGTAAAGAAGTGTGAAGACTGTTATAATTTGATAGGTTTGAAGGGTCTTATAGAATAAAGGTGGGGGGGTAAATAAAACAATAAGACCAAAAAATAGTGAGAGACACCAAAGAACTTTCATTAAACTTTTTGGAATATAATCTTTAAAAAGATATCTTAAAAATTCTAAAAATATTGGACCACCGAAGTAAAAGGTCATAAACTCAATTTTTCTATTAAAGTAAAAAGAAAAATTACTTGGATAAGGAAATAGTACATCGAGGTAAGATTTTATGGAGAGAAATCTAAATAACATGATAAAGCAAAAGAAACTAAACCAAAGACTTCCCTTGTCATCCCTTCTTTGGAAAAAGATGCCTAGATGAATGATAGCGACAATAAGTAAAATTCCTAAGGTGAAAAAATTCCTTAATTTATTTTCTATAAAATTTGATTGGATTAATTTTTTTGGACCAATTTTAAAATAGCCAATCATTCCCAAATCTCTATAATGATAGTTGCTGGCCCTTATAAGAATATAAAAATCTTCGCCATTGGTGATAAAGTCTCCGAAAAGCCTGCCAAATTGAGAAACACTTTCTTGTTTGCTTTTCCCCAATTTACCATAACCACCCATTTTGAATATTTTTTTACCCTGAATGATTGTGAGGTCAAAGTTAGAGGACATATCATTTACTTCAAATCCAAATGGAAAACCTTTTTTCACACCACTAACTTTTAAAAGAAATGAACCATAACCAAAGGGACCAAACTTTTTATTGGAACCGTTATTTAAAGGAAAATTTGTAACTATGCCCGGAAAATCAACAACACCAGAAACTTGTGGGATTTGATTATCAGAAATATCCTGAGGATTTAAGAAGATACTATTAAAAAAGAGCCATCCACCCTTTATTTCCACATCACTATTCATATATTCACTAGTTGAACTCAAATCTAAAAAGCCATTGACAGCCTTATTAGTTGCTTTGTTAGTTTGACCTTCTGCCCTTAGAGAGCTTAAATAAAAAAGAAAAATGAAAATAATAAGGACTTGAACTGCAATTAAAAACAGCTTTTTTTTAATTTTAAAAGTGTTTAAAAAATTACCCATTTTTTCTTAATAACCGCAATATTTTTTAATTTAACTACTATATTTCTTTTCCACACTAAAACTTTTCGGTAAAAAAGAGTTAAGTTATATACTTAAATCAGCTTTGTTAAAAATTAATTGATAATTGCAGTCGGTTAGGTGTACTTTGATTAGCTTTTTAAAGATTTGTGGAGGTATGTTTAATAATGGAAAATGATAGAAATGGTCGTAGTTTTGATATCATAGTCTATGGTGCCACGGGATTTACGGGAGAGTTAGTTTGTGAGTACCTGAGCAAAAAGAGCGGCCTACGTCTTGGATTGGCCGGTCGTAATAAAGAAAAACTAGAGAAGTTAAAAGGTAAATTAGAAAATTTAAAAGAACAAATAAAAACCCACTCAATTGGTATTGTAATTGCTGATACGAACGATCTTAAATCCCTAAATAAAATGGTCAGTCAAACGGTCGTTTTGTGTAATTGCGTAGGTCCTTACTTGGCCCATGGTTATAATATTATTGAAGCTTGCGTTACAGAAGGTACCCATTATACAGACCTTTGTGGCGAAGTGCCTTGGATACGTAAAGTGGTTCAAAAATTTCATCATACTGCTCAAGAGAAAAAATTAAAAATTGTTCCTGCATGTGGTTTTGATTCAATCCCTTCAGATCTGGGGGTTTGGCTCCTTCAAAAAGAATGTAAAAAAAGGGAACTTAAACCTTTTTCTGATATTGTCCTCTATGTTGAAAAATCTAAGGGGACATTGAGCGGTGGAACGGCAGCTGCCATAGTCGGAAACTTTGATTTCTCCGATAACAATAAACTTTTAGCGAAAGATTCTTTTGGACCTTATGCACTTTATCCAGAAGGAACACCTAAAGGACCACATCACCGAGATTTAAAAACAATTCTTTATGATGAAAAAAGAGAGCGCTGGATTGGCCCTTTCATGATGGCCGGAATTAATACGCGAGTTGTAAGGCGTACTAATGCTCTTTTAAATTTCCCTTATGGGGAAGACTTTAAATATGAAGAAGTCTCTGTTTATTCATCAAAAAAGAAGGCCCGAAAGTTTCTCCTTTTCGGAGGTCTATTTGTTTTAGGGCTTAAGTTTTCTCTCACTAGAAAACTTGTTCATAAGGTGTTTCTTCCGAAGCAAGGAGATGGCCCAAGTTTTGAACAAAGAGAAAAAGGGTCATTTAAATTTAGGATAACGCCAAAAGATTGGAACTCTGACTTTTATGTAAGCGTTGAAGGCTTTAAAGATCCAGGGTATGGTTCAACCTCTATTATGTTGGGCGAGGCAAGCTTGTGTCTTCTTAAAAAGTCGGAAGAGACGACTCCCTTGTTTGGAGTCTTAACCCCTGCAAGTGGTATGGGAATGGCCCTTATTGATCAGTTAAATGACAATCAAATTCACTTTAAAATTGAGGGCCAATCTTAGGCCCTGTCTGTTTCTTGATTTTATTTATTAAGAGATTCAAAGGTTTGCCCTTTTTCAACAAGCTCTACAAGAAGGGGGGAAGGGTTCCAAAAGAAAGAATCCTCTTCGTAGTACTTTTTTATATCATCAAGAATTTTTGGAAGACCTACCTGGTCAGCGTATTTCATAGGTCCTCCTCTATACCGCGGAAACCCGTAACCATAAAGAAGTGTGATGTCGATATCAGATGGCCTTGAGGCCATCCCTTCATGGAGCACATTGCAGGATTCATTCACCATGGCCGCAATATAACGATTCATAATTTCTTCTTCACTAAAGGAACGAGTTGTAATTCCCTTTCTTTTCCTCTCTTCATCAATAAGTGTTAAGACTTCAGGATCTTCTTCCCCTCTTCTTGATCCTTCTTGATAAATATAAAAACCTCTCCCCGTTTTTTGTCCATAATGACCTTTTTCACAAAGTAGATCTAAGATATGGACGTAACGTTCACGGGGGTCTCTAGTGGCGGCTTGTCTTTTCCTATTGGCCCAACCAATATCAAGTCCTGCTAAATCAAACATTTGAAAAATTCCCATAGGAAGACCAAATTTAAAAATGGCCTTATCTATTTCGTAGGGGGAAGCACCATCTTCCATCATATAAGCGACGACCTTACCATATTTACTTAAAATTCTATTGCCTATAAAACCATCACAATTACCGGCCCTCACGGGAACTTTTCTCATCTTTTTAGCAAGAGTTAGCCCAGTATTCACAACATCTGCCTTAACTTTTGTTGGAATCACGATTTCCAAAAGTTTCATAATATTTGCCGGGGAAAAGAAGTGAAGTCCTAAAACATCTTCAGGCCTTGAAGTAACGGCTGCAATTTTATCAATGTTTAGGTAACTTGTATTGGAGGCCATAACTGCACCAGGTTTTACAATTTTATCAAGGGTTTTAAAAACTTCCTGTTTAACTTCTAATTCTTCAAAAACGGCTTCAATAACCATGTCAACATCTTTTAAGTCATCGAAGTCGGTAGAGGGTTTATATTTTTCAAGGACTTTATTGACTTGCTCCTCTGTCATCCTTCCCTTTTCAATATGACGTTTATAGACTTTTGTTACATTATGTTTTCCTTTTTCAATACTTTCTTGATCTCTTTCAATCATGGTTACTTTAATGCCCGCATCTAAGGCGGCGACAGTAATGCCTGAACCCATGGTCCCCCCTCCAACTACACCGAGAGTGGAAAGGTCTCTGGCCGGCCCATTTTCGTTCATGGCCTCAGGAAATTTTGTACACTTTCTTTCAGAGAAAAAAGCATGGACAAGTCCTTTTGATTGAGCTGAATTCATGCACTCCAAAAAGATATCTCTTTCTTTTTTGATACCCTCATCAAAGGGGAGAGTAAAAGCAGTTTTAATGGCATCAACTGCCTTAAAAGGAGAGTAAAGTCCTCTCGCCGTTTTTTGGAGGGAGTTTTTAAAGTTGATAAAAATTTCTTTATCATTCCCTTGCTTTTCAATATGCTCTTTTCTTTCACTGGATCTTCGTGGACCTTGATTTTCCTTAATCAATGTGTGGGCAAAGGCAATAGCCTCCTCTTTAAGTGAATCCGTATCTTCAATAACCTGGTCGATAAGGCCTTCAGCCAGGGCCTTTTTTGCTTTTATAGGTTTGCCAGATGTAATCATCTCTAGGCTTAGCTTTGGTCCTACAATGCGGGGAAGTCTTTGTGTTCCACCAGCTCCAGGAATAAGTCCTAAATGAACTTCGGGAAGTCCAACTTTAGTGGAGTTTGTGGCGATTCTATAGTGAGATGCCATAGCTAATTCAAAGCCACCTCCAAGAGCAACACCAGTTATTGCAGCAATAACAGGCTTACTTGTCGATTCAATCGTTTGGCAAACCATCGGGAGGACAGGTTCTAAAGACGATTTCCCAAATTCACCTATGTCAGCACCAGCTGAAAAAGTACGGTCAGCGCCCATAAGAATTATGACCTTTAGAGAATCGTCACTTTCTGCTTTTGAGAAGGCATCTAAAAGGCCTTGTCTAATCTCTTGACTTAAGGCATTAACTGGAGGGCTATTGAGAGTCACAATTCCAATATTGTCAACTTTGGTGAGTAATACTTTGTCTGTCATGATTTTTCCCCTCGTGCAGTATTAGGTAATCTTTGACCACTTAATTTGATTTCGGGGATCATAGCACGTAAACTTTTAGGGAGTCACATGTAAAAAGCTTTTTAGGTGAGATCAACGATTGATCGAAGCTTCCAAGGGAGGAGTTCACTATGCGCGCTGTTTTATGTTCAGAGCATGGGCCGCCGGAGAAATTAAAAGTAGCAGAAGTTGACGATCCTAAGCCCCAAAGAGGGCAAGTTGTTTTGAATGTCGAAGCTTGCGGCGTTAACTTTCCTGATACCCTCATCATAGAAGATAAATACCAATTCCATCCTCCGCTCCCTTTTTCTCCTGGTGGAGAAGTTGCTGGTGTTATTGAAAGTTTAGGAGAGGGTGTCACAGGTTTTGAAGTAGGTGAAAAAGTGATCGCCCTCATGCCCTTTGGAGGCTATGCTGAAAAAGTGGCGGTTGATTACATGGCCCTTTTAAAAAGACCTCCTGAAATGGACGGGGTATCTGCAGCTGGTTTCTCAATGACTTATGGAACATCGATGCATGCTCTTAAGCAAAGGGCCAATCTTCAAAAAGGCGAAACTCTTTTAGTCCTTGGTGCTGGAGGCGGAGTTGGTTTAACGGCGGTTCAATTGGGAAAGGCCATGGGTGCTGAAGTTATCGCTGCAGCTAGTACAAATGAAAAACTTCAGGCGGCCAAAGAATCAGGCGCCGACCACCTTATTAATTATAGTGAAGGATCTTTAAGAGATAAAATTAAAGAAATAAGAGGAAAGAAGGGAGTGGATGTCGTCTACGATGCTGTTGGAGGCGACCTTTTTGAACAGGCCTTACGTTCAACAACTTGGAAAGGAAGAGTCCTCGTAATCGGCTTCGCTTCTGGTAAAATTCCTAAAATACCCATGAACCTTCCCCTCCTTAAAGGTCTTGATATTATAGGTGTCTTTTGGGGGGCTTTTAGAGAAAGAGAAACAGACCTTGATAACAAAAATTTTCAGGAACTTTTTGATCTTTATAAAGAAGGAAAAATAAAACCTCATATTTCAAAAAAGTATTCTTTAGAAGAAGCACCTGATGCCTTAAATGACCTTTTAAAAAGAAAAGTTATTGGGAAGGTTGTTTTAACGACGGAGAATAAAAATGTTTGATGTTAAAGATAAGGTTGTAGTTGTAACGGGGTCTTCAAGAGGAATAGGAAGGGCCATTAGTGTTCAATTAGCAAGGTCAGGTGCTAAGGTTGTTATTTCAAGCAGGAAGGAAGAGGCTTGTGAAGCTGTGTATGATGAGTTAGTGAAAGAAGGGCATGAGGTTCTTTGTCTCCCTTGTCATGTTGGTGAAAGAGAGCAAGTTGAAAACCTCATAAAAAAAACAGTAGAAAAATGGGGGCGAATAGATTCTCTTATTTGTAATGCCGCTACTAATCCAGTTTTTGGCCCAATATCAACTCTTACAGATAAGGCCTTTGATAAGATTATGAATATTAATTTAAAAAGTAGTCTATGGCTTTCTAATTTAAGTGTACCCATTATGGTGAAAAATGGTGGAGGCTCAATTATTCTTATGTCTTCTATTACTGCTTTTGTAGGAACAGATACAATTGGTGCCTATGGTATTTCAAAAGCAGCTGAAGCATCTCTTGTTAGAAACCTTGCGGTTGAACTTGGACCTAAGGGAATCAGGGTTAATGGAATAGCGCCAGGTCTTATTAAGACTGACTTTTCAAGGGCCCTTTGGGAAAACCCGAAGCTTCTTGAAAAGCAGGAAAATCAAACACCTCTTAGAAGAATTGGAAAGCCAGAAGATATAGCAGGGATTGCTCATTTTTTAGTCTGTGATGCTTCATCTTATATTGCAGGTCAGCTCATTGTTGCTGATGGAGGAGAGACGATTTCTTGGGGATAAGCGAGAAGACTTTTAAAGAGGTCTAGGAATTCGTCCCATGCGAAGAGTGCTATCAACATCATCTCCGTCCATATAACAACCTCTTAGCCAACGCTCTCCTCCTTTGCCTATAGCATTTCTGCCGTGGAGGATCCTAGTATTATTAAAGCCTAAGATATCTCCTTTTTCTAACTTTATTTTTTCTTGAAAGTCAGTATCTTCAGCAAGTTTCATAAATGTGCGGAAGGCCTTATAAAAATGCTCTTCTTCTTCTTTATTCCCGCAAACAGGCCCTCGAAGCCATGGACTCAAACGCATTTCAGTGACTTCACCTGATTTGTTTAAGTTGATGACCTTTTCAACCCATTGATAATCAGAGTTTTCGGCTTTATTGATAAAATGAACGTCGATCTTTGTAAGGGAGTTATAAGCGAATGGATCTTTTTCTTTTAATATTTTTGCAAGCATAAAACCATCGGCCAGGAGGGATTCACCAGCTTCAGTTGAGTTTTCTAAACAATGTAGGAATTGATATTTTGGCATGAATTGCCTTGTACAGAGGTCTCCGTGAAGGGGAAGCTCAATATTGGTATAGGCATTAGATATCGGCTCCTCTTCAAATTTGACATCAAAAATTTTACCAAAGTTGGATTCTTTTATAATAGCAAAGGTTTCTAAGATTTCTTCCAGACCTTTAGGGGAGCTACCTACTCCTTTTAATAAGGATAATCCAAAGGCCTTTAAATGCTGTAACCATTTTAATAAACACTCATTTTGATTTTCTTTTGACCATGTTACTTTTGGGAGACCCTTATCTGAAAAATTTTTCCAAAGTTCTTGCTTTGGTAAACCCACTTGTTTATTAAAACGGTTTTCTCCCCAAAACCTTAGCCACGAATAGTCGTAAAAGCTTTCTTTATTTTCTGGAGACCAAACGATACGGACCTTTCCAGATTCTGTTATTTCAGCACACTTTATGCTTAAATCATCTGGTATGCTTAAAAGGTTTATCAACTGTTCACGGGAATCAGGGTGAGTTGTTTGTGGGTCGGGAGAGTTTTCTCTTAACCAAAATCGATTGTAATAAGTTGAGGTGTTGTCGTCCCAAAGAATCTTTATACCTGAAGAACTTTTGAATATTTTTTTAACCAAAATTTTTGTTGAGTATTTTCTAAAATCAGGAACTTTTATGGTTTTTCTTGATTTTTTTTCTTTATGATTTTTTAGTGAATGACTCATTTCATATGCCTGGGTTCTATCTAAAAAATTAATCAATAGCCGGATAGAAAAAACTAAGTAAAAAAGTAATTAAAATGAAAAAGGCTAAAGTAAATCAGGAGTTGTTTCCAAAGCCGTTTTATCTCCACTTCTTATGGCCTCTCCCCACATCTTTATTTTAGGAACCTCCCAAGCATAAAAGAATTGAGCGGTTTTAATTTTTCCTTTATAAAAAGAATCTTCCTTATTTCCTGTGCCTTTTACGGCTTCGTTGGCCTGAAGAAGCCACATCCAGGCCACAACTGTGTGGCCTAGCAGGTGAAGATAGGGTGTAGAGTGGGAAAGGGAGAGATTGACTTTTCCTTTTAAAGCTAAAAAACCAAGGGCCTTTGTTGTTTCATCAACATATTGAAGAGAGGTTTTTAACTCTTTTGCTAAACCAATGAGAGTTTTATCTTTAGAGGATTCAGCTTCTTTAATTGTTTCTATGATTTTTTCAGAAAGAAGCTTAAGACCTTTTCCCCTATCGCCCAATACTTTTCTTCCCAAAAGGTCCAAACCTTGAATACCATTTGTTCCTTCATGAATAGGGTTTAAACGATTATCTCTATAAATCCTTTCAACGGGGTAATCTCTCGTATATCCGTAACCCCCTAACACTTGGATGGCGAGGCTATTAGCTTCAAGACAATAGTCACTTGGCCAAGCTTTTGCAACAGGAGTAAGGATATCTAGTAGAATATCTATTTCTTTTGTTTCTTTTTTATCATGATGGGCAATTTGTTGGAGGTCATAAAGTCTAGCGCAATAGAAGGTTAGCATAAGGGCCCCTTCCGTATAAGCTTTTTGTGCGAGAAGCATTCTCTTTACATCTGCGTGCTCGATGATCATGAGTTGAGGATCACTGGGGTTTTTATTTTGCGGGGCCCTACCTTGAGGTCTCTCTTTCGCGTATTTGAGAGAGTAGCGGTATCCAGCATAACCGCAAGCAGCTGCACCCATACCAACTCCAATCCTCGCTTCATTCATCATATGAAACATATAAAGAAGTCCTTTGTGTTGTTCTCCTACGAGGAATCCGGTGCATTCTCCTTCATCACCTAAGGCCAAGACTGAATTGACAGTCGCTCTATAACCCATTTTGTGGTTAAGTCCAACGACCTTAATATCATTCCTTTTTTTACTCTCTCCTTCTCCTAAAAACTTGGGAACGATAAAAAGAGAAATGCCTTTAACACCAGCTGGTGCACCTGGAGTTTTAGCAAGGACAAGATGAATGATATTTTCACTCATCTGGTGATCGGCGGCTGAAATCCACATTTTTCCGCCTTTTAAAGAATAGGTGCCATCATCTTTTAAAGTTGCCATTGTCGTAATATCAGAAAGCGAAGACCCCGCTTGTGGTTCACTCAAACACATTGTTCCAAAATACCTTCCTTCTATCATAGGACGAAGAAAAGTATCCTTTTGTTCCTGTGAACCGTGAACAGAGATAAGGTTAGCGGCAGCAATTGTCAGAAAAGGGTAACCAATCGCTGGTAAATTACATGAACTAAAAATGGCTCCACAGGCTGTATAGACAGAGTAGGGAAGTCCCATACCACCCCATTCTTCTGGAAAAGCCGATCCTATAAAACCGGCTTCGACGAAGGCATCAACGGCTGGCTTTAAATCTGGGTGGAGGATCACTTCTCCATCTTTTAGTTGAGGGTCAAAGGTATCCAAAGCTGCTGCAACCGGTTCAAATTTTTCTTCGGCTATTTTTTTAGCAACCTCTATTATTTCATCAAATACTTCTTTTGAATGGTTTTCATAAAGGGACTTCTTGCAAAGCTCTTCAACCTTTAAAACATCGTAGAGGAAAAATTGAAAATCTTTTAGACGAATATGAGTTTCCAAAGCGGTTTCCCCTTTTTTATTTTTTCTTTTTATTTAAAATAAGACCTTCGCATTCTGATAAACCTTTCAGGGCCGACGCTTTATTTCTGTCGTATTTGTCAATAAAGCGATAGGCTTTTAGGCCCTTAACTTTTGTTCCTTCTTCATCGCTCTTTTCTCCTTTTGAAAGGAGGATTTCATTGTAATAGCACCAGAAAAGAGTGGTACCTCTTGATAAAACTTTACCTATTGAAAAAATTTTAATCCACTTTAAAAAGAGAGGAAAGTCAATTTTGTCTTCATAGCGAGGGAGAGAGGAGATTCTTTTTTCAAGCAGAAATTTAGGCCCTTCTGGTAGACCACATAAAGGACGTCCAATCCCAATCATATCGATACTTTCTGAGTTGATGATCTTTTCCATCACACTCCGGCTTCGAAGGCCACCAGTTAACATAAGCGGTGTTTTATTTATTTTTTTTCTTAAATTTTTTGACGTTTCTAAAAAATAAGCTTCTTTTATCTTTTCAGTTTGGGTTTGGGATAGGCCATCTAAAATAGCGACACTTTCATAATTGCCACCACTCATTTCAATGAGGTCTAACCCTTCTTGGTCTAAAAGAAGACCAAGCTCAGTCGCCTCTTCTGCTGGGAGGCCCCCCTTTATGCAATCTGTAACATTAATCTTAATGGAAACAGGGTAATCCTTCCCAACAGCTTTTCTTAC
>DKQD01000201.1:5360-12774 GCA_002474345.1 Bacteriovoracaceae bacterium UBA7317 | reverse complement strand
TGAAAAGGCTTATGAAAAACACCGTTCAGTCTCAAGAGTTGTTAAGTCAACCTCCGGTGCTGGCGGAGCGAGTGATGAAAAATTAGCATCTTCCCTTAAAGGTTTAGAAGCCACCTCCTTTCTCGGTTATGAAAAGATGGAAGATAAGGGAAAAGTTCTTAAAATGTTTTCCCAAGGCGATGAGGTCTCTGAAGTAAAGAATAATGATGAATTTCTTTTAGTTTGCCATCAGACTCCTTTTTATGCCGAATCAGGTGGTCAAGCAGGGGACTTTGGGTGGGTGGAAGCAGGTTCAGGCAAAGCTGAAATTGTTGATACAATTAAGTGGGAAAAGATTCATCTTCACAAGGCCAAAATGACAGAAGGAAAAATGAATATTGGTGAAGAGGTGAAACTTTCTGTAGATAAAGACACAAGAGTTCAAACAAGAAATAACCACTCAGCTACCCATTTACTTCATTCAGCTCTCCATGCAGTTGTTGGAAAGCATGCTCTTCAAAAAGGATCTGCTGTTAATCATGAGAGGCTTCGTTTTGATTTTCAAAACAATAAGGCGTTGACTGAAGAAGAAATTGAAAAAATAGAAAATATCGTTAATGAGTGGATTAGAGAGAACTCAAGTGGAAAAACTGAGGTTCTAGAATATAGAGACGCTCTTGAAGCTGGGGCCCTTGCTCTTTTTGGAGAGAATTACGAAGAGAAAGTTCGAGTGGTTACTTTTGGTGAAAACTCTGTTGAGCTTTGTGGAGGAACCCATGTGCCTTCGACAGGTGAAATTGGACTTTTTGTTATTACTTCTGAAAGTAGTGTGGCGAAAGGGATAAGAAGAATTGAAGCCGTAACGGGTGCTGAAGCTTTCAAATTGCTTCAAAGTCGATCAAAGATTGTAAAGCAAGCTAGTAAAATGTTAGCGGCAAAGCCAGAGGATATTGTTAACTCTATTTCCCAACTTCAAAAGAAGTCTAAAGAGAAGAAAAAAGCCAGGGAGAATGTTTCTTCCTCTTCAGTTGAATATAAAGAAAATCTTAACCTTACTCTTAAAAATAGTGCCAAGTTTATGATGGCCAGACTTGATCAGGATAAGAATGCACTTAAGACTCTTGGTGACCAACTTATAGATAAGGGTGAACAGGATATTGTGACTCTTGTTGGGGTAGAGGAAAAGTCTGTCCGAACCTTTGTGTGGGTTAAGAAGGAACTTTCCAAAAAGGTTAATGCATCCGACCTTTTAAGAAAAATTTTGACTCCGATTGAAGGTAAGGGAGGTGGGAAGCCTGTTTTTGCCCAAGGTGGAGGATCAAAAATTGAAGATGTCTCAAAAATGTTTGACCTTGTCCAAAGTGGTGAACTTGCTAAATGGTTTGAAGAGAGAATTTAAGCCGGTTGGAATATTTTCAAAATTGCAACGACTAGAACACCCGTAACAGAAACATAAAGCCAAATGGGGTAAGTCCATTTGGCCAGCTTTTTATGAGTTTCCCATTTCTTTTGCCAACCCAAATAGAAGGTACCTAAAACCATAGGAAGAGCTCCAATGGAGAGAACAATGTGTGAAATAAGGATGAAAAAATAGATAGGCCTAATTGCACCTGTTGCTAAAAATTTGGTGTCTCCATGGAGTGTATGATAGGTAATGTAGCTTAAAAGGAAGACTGCTGAAAAAATTAAAGAACTTATCATTAACTTAATATGCTTTTCTTTATCACCATTTTTTATGGACCTCACTCCTAAAAATAGGCAAATAGCACTACAAGAATTAAGAAAAGCATTTAAATAAGGCAGGTTCTTAACTAAGTTGGTTGGGCCAACTTCAACTGGATTCATGAAGTAAATGAGCCAAAAAAGAAAAGTGATGGCAGCTCCACTTATAAGACCGATAACAGAAAAAGCAGCAAGGTTTTGACGAATCATAAAAAGGGCCTTTTTTTTCTACCAAATATAAAATAAACCAGACTAAATTCTCATACTTTTCTTTAAGTAGGTGTGTAAACACTGCGGAGCTTCTTTTAGTGCAGTTTTTTGTTTTGCTATGCGTTTTTGCCTCATAATTTATAACTTTTGTTTAAATAAAAAAACTTCAATATGATTCTTTGTATTTGATGCCTTTTTTAAGGTGTATGGATTAAGGAGAAAAAAATTGAAAGAAAGATTAGAGGCCATTTTAGGAGACATTACAACTCTCGAAGTTGATGCCATAGTTAATGCAGCAAATGAAACGCTCTTGGGGGGAGGGGGTGTTGATGGAGCTATCCACAGAGCTGCCGGTAAAGAACTTTTGGAAGAGTGCCGGGGTTTAGGAGGGTGTTCGACGGGTGAGGCAAAGATAACTAAAGGTTATAATTTAAATGCACTTCATGTCATTCACACAGTAGGTCCTGTTTGGAGAGGAGGTAGTAAGGGAGAAGAAAAGTTTCTTCAAAACTGTTATGAGTCCACCTTAAAACTTTGTTTAAAAAATGGAATTAGGACAGTTGCCTTTCCTGCAATAAGCACTGGAATTTATGGATATCCAAAAAAAGAAGCTTGTAAGGTTGCTATAAAAACAATTTACGGCCTCCTAAATAGTCCAGATTCAACCAGTGTAAAAAAAGTGATTTTTTGTTGTTTTGATAAATCTACACTGGAAATTTACAAAAAAGAGATAGATTTTCTTTAGGTTAATGAATTGAAAATTGAAGATTACTTAAAAAAGTCTTTGAAGAAAATTTTCTTCAATCTATAATGGAGGCATGAAAAAAATCCTTGTTGTTGATGACAATCCAGATATTAGACGATTAGTTAGTGAGACCTTGAAAAAAAGTTATGAGGTAAAGCTGGAATCGACCGGAAAAGGTTGTTTAAATGAAATACAGAACTTTTCCCCTGATCTGTTGATTCTAGATATCATGCTACCTGATATGGATGGTTATAATATTGCCTCTGAGCTAAAACTTAAAGATCACTCTAAAAATATTCCAATAATTTTCCTTTCAGCAAAAGTTGGTAGTCCCTCACGGTCAATTGGCTATAAATTAGGCGCTATAAATTATATAGAAAAGCCTTTTGAACCTTATGAATTGTCAGTTATTGTCGACGGCGTTTTTTCCAATTTAACTGGTGAAAGGGGAGAAATTATTTCTTTGGAGAACTTACAAATAGATCTTTCAAGACAAGAGGTCAAAATTGCTGGCACACATGTATCTCTTACATCAAGCGAGTTTAAGATCCTCACGACTCTTGCTCAAAATAAAGGGGATGTGGTTAAGAGGAATATGATTTTAGATCTAATTAAAATAGAAGGTCATGATGTAAACGAAAGAATTGTAGACACCCATATCTCTACAATAAGAAAAAAGATTAAAGAATCTGAATTTTCAATAAAGTCCGTTTACTCCGAAGGCTATAGGCTAATTAAAAAAGCTTCTTAGAACCAATTACTTTTTATTCTTGAAAAATTAGCTGTTAAAATAGGGGAACCTTTTTAGCAAAGGATTATTTTGTTATCTTTTTCTTAAGGTTATAAAAAGTGAAGAGAAACTTACTATTTATTGATGATGAGTCAGAAATCTTAGAAAATTATAAAGCTTTTTTTCAAGAGCATATGGATAGGGACAAAAGACAAAGTAAAGAATTATCAAGCCAGGTTGAATTAATTGATAACTTTTTTGTTTACACATCGTTAAGTGGAGAGGGTGGTCTCTCTTTGGTCCGTAAAAAAAAGGAAGAAGGCGATTGTATTCATGTTTGTTTTGTCGACTTAAAGATGTCATCAGGCATTAGTGGCTATGAAGTTGTAAAAAGCATCCATGATATTGATTCTAAAATCGAAATAGTTGTTGTTACTGCCCACTTTGACAAAGTTATTGAAAAAATTTTTAAGTCAACAAGGCAAAGAGAGAAGTTTCTCTACTTGAAAAAGCCTTTTCACCGCTTTGAAATTATTCAATTGGCAAGAAATCTTTCAGAAAAGTATTTTAACAACGAAATTAGAGATAGCTTTATTTCTAATGTGTCTCATGAACTAAAAACTCCCTTGTCATCAATTTTAGGCTTTTATCAACTGATTGAAGATTCTGGCAGTGTTTCTGAAGATGGAAAAGAGTTTCTTAAAATTATTGGAAAGAATGCAAGGCTAATGAATTCATTGGTTCAGGATCTTATAACCTCTGTTGAGCTTAATAAAAATGAAATTGTTCTTAGAAAAGATAATTTGGATGTAAATGAATTTTTGAAAGATACATATTTAATAGCAGTACCTATTGCTAAAGAAAAATTGAATATAAATTATCAGCTATCACTTTGTGATAAAAGTGAGAACTTTATTATCGATGAAGCAAGGCTTAGGAATTGTCTAGTTAACCTTATCAATAATGCCCTGAAGTTTACTGAAGTTGGTCATGTAAAGGTTTTTTGTAAAATAACCAAAGGAGAGGTCTTAATAACCGTAGCTGACACAGGAATAGGAATAGAAAAAGATAAACTAGATTACATCTTCGAGCACTTTAGTCGAGTTGAAAACGAACATCACGAAAAGCCAGGTTTGGGCTTAGGTTTAAATATTGCGAAGCAGATTGTCGATGCTCATGGAGGCCGCATAGAGGTGAAAAGTAAGTTTGGAGAAGGCAGTGAGTTTACAATTATTCTTCCTAAAAATAGTGGTTAATTTAAAATATGGTGATTAGAGAAAATGGTGGTCCCAAAGGGATTCGAACCCCTGACTGAGCTTTAGGAAAGCTCTGTTATATCCGATTTAACTATAGGACCATGGAAAAGAAGCCCATTTTTATCAAAAAGTTATTCTAAGTCAAGAATTCCAGTTACTCGAGTGGCTATTGTGCGCAAAGTCTTGAAAAAAAGGAACATCTGCAACGAAGATGGTGTGATGTTTGGTCTAAGAGAGGTTGGGTACTGATGATAAAGTTTCTAATTGAAGCCTATGTTTTTGTAATTATAGCCGATGTTGTTTTAAGTTATTTGCCACAGTTTAGGGGTGCAGAGTGGAGAGAACAGATAAAGAAGTTAGCTGACTTTACTTGCAAACCAGTTAGAGAGTTTATGCCTCAGGACTTACCCTTTGACCTTTCCCCCCTTGTTGTGATGATTTTACTTCAAATGGTCGCCAGCTTGTTCTAAATAGCCAATGGTTTAACTGTATTATTATTTTAATTGTGTAAAATTTTAATCTTGGTAGAATACTCAGGACAGGAAGTTTAGAAAAATTTGCAGGAAGTAATTTTTTGGAACAATCTCTACGGACATCTCATGGCCCTGGAAGTCTCTCTCCAAGTGGAGATAGGCTGAGGAAGGCTATAGAAAGAAACAGAGCTAAAAGAGCAAAGAAAAACCCTCAGCCTTCTAATCAAGCTATAATAACTCCACCTCCACCACGGGAAAACCCAAAGAGAACTGCCAGAGTTGAGCAAAATCGGCAGGTCCCTCAGAGGAGGATTCCTCCAAGAAGATCACCCTCGCATGCACCTACGGCCATGCCTTCAAAGCACCCTGATCATCTTAGAGATACTTTAGAAGAAGTAGAAAACTTTGATGACTTCGATGTTTATGATGAAGAAGATGATTTTGAAGAGGAAGATTTTGAAGAGCCTCCACGTGAGAGGTCATATAATCAAGCAACTCCTCCTAGAACCCAAAGAAGTAGTAGACCAAAAAGACCCATGAGGTCAACCCAAAGACAACAAGCAAGAGACAGGTCAATGCCGCCATCTCCACCTCCTCCAAGGAGAGCTGAAGCTACACAGGGAAATCTTCGGCGAGAGAAGCAAACAAGGGAAATACCAAAAAAGCATAGCCTTGAAGGTGCGAAAAAAGAAGTTGTCAGGCCACCTCGGACAGGTCGTTTAGACCAGCAAAAAAAAACTTTCAAGGTTCCTGAATTTATTCAAAGAAGGATTGATGGAATAAAAAGTTTTTTGGGCCCAAAGGAGAAATGGTTAAGGCTTTTTAAAAAGTTATCTTGGTTAGTTTGTTTTCTTCTTTTGGGAAGACTTGTTCTATCAGATCGTGGTGTGTTGGATTATTTTTCTCAGAAAAAAAACTATGAAAAAAAAGTACAAAAACTATCATACTTGCACGATCACAAGTTGGATTTAAAAAGGAAAATTAACCTAATCAAAAATAACAAATTCCATCAAAAAAAGTTGGTTAGGGACCATTTGGGCTTTATTTCTAAGGACGAATTTTTGATTCTATTTCAGAAAGGGAAATAGAAGAAAGCCATTGAAGTTGATCCCCATGGCTTAGCTTTTTTGCCAAATGAGAGTCGCTTCTCATTTCAAGAACATGGAAAGCGAATACCGTTCTGGCCCTAGGAATTGGAGGGGGCTCCTGGAAGCCCGGGTGATTCGGGAGATTTCTAACGATATCGACGATTTTAAGCTTTTTATCTAAGAAAAAGAGGTCCAATGGAAAATAGGTATCAGGCATCCAAAACGACCTTCTTCCTCTTTTTGAATAAAAAAATAGAAGTCCTTCATCTTTTTTAAATTGATTTTCAGAGACTCCACTAAGCCCTTTTGTTTTTTCTTCCTCTGTAAGCGCAAGCTTCACTCTAATAACCTCTCCAGAGGGAAGTTTAATCTTTGCAGTCTCCAAAGGATCTCTTTTATTAAAGAGTTCTAAAAGAGTTTGCTTTGTGCAACTTGTTAGTGTCAAACAGAGAATGGATGCGGCTATCATTAAAAGGCTTTTTGAGTTCCTTTTTTTAATGAGCTTCTTTGTGATTTGATGTATATAAATACGCATAACAGCAATCTAACCCAGTTTTAAAAGGGATGGCAATGGATAATTTACCAGGACTCATGAGAACTCACACCTGTGGACAATTGAGAGATAGCAATGTTGGAGAGGAAGTAACTCTTTGCGGATGGATAAATAAATACAGGAACTTGGGTGGACTTCATTTTGTCGACTTGAGAGATAAGCATGGTTTAACTCAGTTAGGTTTTGCAAGCTATGAAGGTGACCTCCAAGTTTTAAAAGATATCTCTTTAGAGTCTGTGGTTTATGCTAAGGGGAAAGTTTGTAAAAGGCCTGAGCCAGCAATCAACAAGAAAATGGATACGGGTTATGTTGAAGTTCAGGTGAGCGAGTTTCGAATTCTATCAATTTCTGATAAAGATAAGCTTCCTTTTTTACCCCTAGGTGCAAAAGAAGCTACAGAAGATCTTCGCTTGAGGTATAGATATTTGGATTTAAGGGGTCCTAAGCTTCAAAATATTCTTGCTTTAAGGTCAAAAAAGTCTCTTGAGGTAAGAGAGGTTTTGATGGGAGAAGAATTTGTAGAAGTAGAAACTCCTATTCTTTATAAATCAACGCCAGAAGGGGCGAGAGACTACATCGTTCCAAGCCGTGTCCATCCAGGCCAGGTTTATGCTCTACCTCAGTCTCCCCAGACTCTAAAACAGCTTCTAATGGTTGG
>DKQD01000201.1:0-4992 GCA_002474345.1 Bacteriovoracaceae bacterium UBA7317 | reverse complement strand
TTTTAGAGATGAAGATTTAAGAGCCGATAGGCAACCAGAGTTCACACAGATAGATATAGAAGCCTCTTTTGTTACGACCGATTCTATAAAAGCTTTGGCCACAAAATTAATGAAGAAATTATTTTCAATGGCTGATGATTTTTCATTAGAGTCTATGACTTATAAAGAAGCTTTAGAAAAATATGGAAGCGATAAGCCAGATAATCGTTTTGACCTTTTTCACTACAATGTAACTTCTTTGTTTAAAGAAAGTAACTTTGCAACTTTTCAAAAAGTATCAAGTGAGAATGGTCTTATTAAGGCAATGTTTTTAGGCTCAGATAAAGGTTCTTTATCCCGTAAAGACCTTGATGGTTTTGTTGATATTGTGAAGCCTCATGGAGGAAAAGGAGTCGCTTTTTTCAAGGTCCAAGAT
This sequence comes from Bacteriovoracaceae bacterium UBA7317, assembly GCA_002474345.1. Lineage (GTDB taxonomy): Bacteria > Bdellovibrionota > Bacteriovoracia > Bacteriovoracales > Bacteriovoracaceae > UBA7317. The sequence goes on along the minus strand of DKQD01000201.1, from coordinate 4,577 downwards.
GGAAAAAGAAGTGGCGGGATTTCAAAGTTTATAGATAATGAAATGATGTCTAAGCTTGAATCCTTAGAAAAAGGAGATGGGGTTTGGATGTTCTTTGCTGACCTTTCTGATATGGTCGTTCATAACTCTGCTGATGCTGTAAGGCGCTTTCTAGGAAAGAAATTTGACCTTATAAGGCCAGGGTATAGCTTCCTTTGGATTCATGATTTTCCTCTTTTAGAGTGGAACCCTAAAGCTAAAAGATACACATCCATGCATCACCCATTCACTATGCCAAAACAAGAGCATCTAGAGTGGCTTAAGTCTGGAAAAGTTGATGATGAGAATGGTCCTCTTAAAGATATTTTAGCTGAAGCTTATGATGTTGTTTGTAATGGCTATGAATTAGGTGGTGGATCTATAAGAATCCACGACCAAGGTGTTCAAAGCGATATGTTTAAGGCCCTTGGGTTTTCAGAAGAGGAAGCTTTGAGGCAATTTGGGTTTTTTATTGAAGCCCTTCAATATGGAACTCCTCCTCATGGAGGTATTGCTTTTGGATTTGATAGAATTGTCATGTTGTTAGCAGGAACTGACAGTATAAGAGACGTTATCGCTTTTCCAAAAACAACTTCGGCTTCCGATTTGATGGCAAACTCACCCTCATCTCCATCAAAGGATCAAACTGAGGAATTGCATTTTAACTGGATAAATAAGAAAAGTTGATTTAGTGATGGGCCTTTTTTAAGAGGCCCTCTCTTCTTCAAAAAGTTCTAATTGTCTTTCTTTTTGCATATCTTCTTTTTTTAATTTAGTACTTTCTGTTACCGCCGTATTGGAAACCCAGTCTTGTATTCCTTTGCCATCTTTTGTAATGAAGGGGATCAAGAAAAGGAAGGGGCCAATAAAAAAGCATAGGGAATAGGCTAGGCTTCGTAATAGACAATTTATAAAACTAGGAGCGTCCCCGTTATTTTCTTTTATTTTTATTTGGCAGATAAATTTACCAAATGTTTTTCCATTTCCTAGAAAGTGCATGAATGTGAAATAGGAAATAAAAATAAGAGGAAGTATAAGTATTGATAGACTTTTTGAGAGGTTACCAATTTTTTGTGAAATTTCAGGTGGTAAAATAAAAAAGCTTTTTAAAAAAGATTCCCAAGATAAGGCAAACCCTTTGTTAATGTACTTAATTAAGCCTAGGTCAATAAGAAAGGCGGCAACTCTTTTTGTGAGTATATTTTTGAAATTAAAACTAGAATTGCTTTTCCTCATAAACTAATTTTTCGGAATTAAGTTTTGGAAACTTGATTGAAAAGAACAACTTTTAATGGAGAGTCATAAACGATTTTAATTTGTGAAGCTTTTGGAAGGCATCTAGGGGAGTAAGTGTTAGGATATCAAGCTTCTTTATTTCCTCTTCAATTTTTGAAAGGTGTTTAGGTAATTTAACCTCATTGGCCTGTTCATCGTTGAAAAAGCAAAGCTGAGTTCCTGGTTTCGGAGCAACGCCTTTTTCAATTTTTAACTTTTGAGGTTTCTCTTCAGGAGCTTTTACTTCTTGATGACTTTCAAATGTTTCTAGAAGTTCTGAAGATCTTTCAAGTACTTGTTTAGGTAGGCCAGCTAATTTTGCTACATAAATTCCATAGCTTTGAGCAGCGCCGCCATCTATGAGTTTGTAAAGAAACTGGACTTCACCATCAAGATTAAGTGTTTCTACAGTCAGGTTTTTTCCACCTTTTAGGTTTTCAACGACATCAATAAGTTCGTGATAGTGGGTCGCAAAAAGTGTCAGGGCTTTTGTTTTTTTTAAAAAGTGTTCAACAAGTGCCCAGGCAATACTTAAACCATCATAGGTAGATGTTCCGCGACCAATTTCATCTAAAATGATGAGAGACCTGTCAGTCGCGTGGCGTATAATTTCTGATGTTTCTGACATTTCTACCATAAAAGTAGATTGTCCTTTTAGAATATTATCATTGGCTCCAAGGCGGCTAAAAATTGTATCGCAAATACCTAGGACTGCACTTTCTGCTGGTACAAAACTTCCAACCTGAGTTAAATGCTGGATAATAGCAGCTTCTCTCATTACAGTCGTTTTTCCTGCCATATTCGGACCTGTGATCAATCCAAAGTAGGAGCTTTTATCAAGGTTTAAATCATGGCAAACAAATTCGTCTTTGAGTTGGGCTTTAATAAGCGGGTGCCATCCATTTTTTATCTTTAAGATTTTTTTGTCTTCAATAAGAGGACAGCTAAAACCTTCCTGAAGAGCACTCCAGGCAAAACTTTGAAAAACATCAAGTTCACTTATACAATTGGCTAAGTTTAAAATGCATTTTGATTGATTGGATAGTTCACAAATGAGGTCGTTGAAAATAGTTTTTTCTAACCTTTCGAGCTTCTCTTTCGCTGTAATCATTCCTCTTTCAAAGTCAATGAGTTCCTCAGTTGTATACCTTTCGGAGTTGACGAGTGTTTGTCTCCTTTGAAAACTCTTTGGTACTTTATTTATATGACTTTTAGACACTTCAATAAAGTATCCTGCAATATTGTTTGTTTTTAACTTAAGTTTTAGAATGCCGGTTTTTTTTCTATACTTATTTTCAAGGGCCAATAACTCATCAGTTGAATTATTTGCAAGCTTAGCTAGTTTATCTCTTTCTTTGTTGAAACCGCTTTTAATGAGGTTTCCTTTATCTAATGAAGCCCCAATTTCATCATTGATGGCTTTTTCAATTGATTCAGCTAAACTTTGAAGCTTCTCTAAGTCTTTACTATTAATTGTTTTTAAAAGTTTTTTAGGAAAGGATTTTAATTTCAATTTGAGTTTTTTATATGTTGTAATGCTTCTTGATATATTAATGAGATCACTAGGAGTAACTTTCTTTGTAGAAACTTTTGCCAGGATTCTTTCAAGGTCTCTAACAGGGCTTAACTCTTCTCTAACAAATTCTAGTAGGTCAGGTGCATTAATAAATTCAGAAATAATTTTTTGCCTATTTCTAATCAAAGTAGGATCAGTTAAAGGATTTAAAAAGAGGTGCTTAAGATACCTTGAACCAAGTGCAGTTTTTGTTTTATCAAAAAAGCCTAAGAGAGATTCTTTATAGTTGTCCCTGGATTTTGGAAAAATTTCTAGTCCCTGAAGAGTCGCAAGGGTCATCCTTAAAGTTTCTCTGTCACTATCAAGCCGAAAAGGGTGGAGGTGGATAAACTGGTCCTGATTTTGAGTTGAGGAGACGTAGTATGATAAAGCACCTAAAGGAGAAAAGATCTCCTTCTCTCGGTTTAAAGTTTTATCATTTTTAAAGCTAGGAATAAGTTTTTCAATGTATACCGCTGTATTTTTTTGAAAAAAGTATTCCTCGCTTAGATGGGTTTTTAGAATTCCCTGTGCGCCTAAATATTCATCTAAAATTGGGAAGTGATCCCATTGACCCATTGAAGAAAGAAACTCTTTAGGAGATATTTTTTGGACCTTTTCAAAAAGCTCCTCAAACGTATTAAAAATAGAGCCCAAGAAAGATCCACTAGTAAAGTCAATGGAAGCCAGAAAAAAACGGTTTCCAATTTGAGCAGCAGAAGAAATGAAGTGATTCTCTCTTCCTAAGGCTTTATCGAAGTCATAAGGTATTGCTGGTGTGGCAACCTGGGTGACGGCCCTCTTTACAATGCCCACGGCATCTTTTGCATCTTGGGTTTGTTCACATATGGCAACTCTCAGACCTTGCCCAGTTATTCGATCGATATAAGCACTTGCTGCATGATGAGGTATACCGGCCATTGGAATTTTGACATCACCTATCTTGCCACGTTGGGTAAGTGTTATGTTGAGTAATTTTGATGCTTTTTCTGCATCATCAAAGAAAAGCTCGTAAAAGTCCCCCATTCTAAAAAAAAGCAGAGTTTCAGGATAGTTTTTCTTAATACTGAAGTATTGATCCATCATGGGGGTCAATTTGCCGCCATTATTGAGAATGTTTTGGAGCACTTTTAAAGAGGACAAGACAGCCTTCCTTTTTACAAAAATCGATTTTCTTACCTCTTTAAAGGACCGGTGGAAGGGCCTCAGAAAATAATATGTATTGATTTTCAAATATTGGTAGAAGACACTAACATAAATAAATTTTATAAGTAAAGTAAGCTTTATAAAATGGATCTGTTGCTGGTCTGCATGTAATGCAAGGTATTTAATTGAGCATGATGGATTTAAAGAATAAATTAATTGTAATTGGCTTTGTTTTAACGCTTTTAGGTATTACAATGACGGGAGTCATTAATAATCCGAGGGTAAGCCCGTCCATGATGACTCAAACAAGTGTGTCGAGAAGGGAATCTGTTGAGAAAAGTTTTTTCCGCAACTCGATCTATTACCAACATCAAGGACAACGTCCTTTCTTGCTTGAAGCTGAGTTTATAGAATTAGATTATGGCTTATTTATTAAGTTTTTAAAGCCCAAAGGTAAGATCTTTCAAAAGCAAGGAAGCAAAGTATCATATAAAGCAGAATCTGGTTTTCTTAATGAAAAAGAAAATGTTCTTTTCTTAGAAGATTCAGTCCTTGTTAAATCAAAAAATACGAGACTTAATTC
>DKQD01000118.1 GCA_002474345.1 Bacteriovoracaceae bacterium UBA7317 | reverse complement strand
AGGGCAACGCTTCCTTCACCAGTGGCTCTTGCCACTGTGTGCCAGACCATAACTATTCCGAGGAGAAAGAAAACATCTCCTACCCTTGTAGTCATGAAAGCCTTTATTGAGGCTGCTCCTGCTTCTTCTTTTTCATAATAATGCCCGATTAATGAATAAGAGCAAAAACCCATTATTTCCCAAAAGATAAAAACCCCGAGAAGGTTATCCGAAACAACCAAGCCCAACATCGCTGATGTAAAAAGGGACATATAAACAAAAAAGCGGCCAAACCTTATGTCATCAGCCATATAATAAGTGGAGAAAATATGGATAAGGAAGGCACAACCCGATACCATCAGCAACATAACGGCAGTCATGTTGTCTATATAGATTCCCATATTCAGTTTGAATGATGGCCCTAGATCGAACCAAGTAAAGACTTTGTGGATATAATAATCTGTCGCGTATTGGCCAAAAACAAAATCTTTAAAGATTGCTAAACTGTAAAGAAGAGAACCAAAAATCGCCAAGCAACTTATTGCAACTGCCGTCCTTGTAAACCTCTTAACAATAAATGCATTTATAGCAAACGCAAAAAAGGGTAGGAGGACAATCGGTGCTACACTTCCAACTGTATAATCCATAAACGAAAACCTTTTTAATTCTTCTTACTGTTGTAATTGAGTTGCATCATCTATATGTATGCTTTCCCTTATCTGATAAAATCTTATAACAATGGCCAAACCTACCGCTGCCTCAGCCGCAGCAACAATAATTATAAAAAGAGGAAAAATGTGACCATCTAAGTTTTGATTCACAAATTTTGTGTATGCAACAAAATTCAGCGCTGACGCGTTAAGAATTAGTTCAATACCCAAAAGAATGGCTACAATATTTTTCCTAGCAATCATAACGACAATTCCAGCAAGAAAAAGAATTGTCGAAATTACCAAATAAGATGAAAGTGTTATCATAATTTTATATCCTGCTTAGTTTCTTTTTGGCCGTGCTATGACTGCCGCTCCAACCAAAGCTCCCAATAATAAAACTGAACTGATTTCAAACGCAAGTACATGGTCACTTACTAAAAGCATCCCTATCTTTTCTACTGTTTTATCAAAAGCCATTGTGGAATTTACCGGTTCAGCTTCAAAAATTTTAGGCAATAACCTATAGATGACGATATAGGAAGCCAATATTGCACTTATCCCACCAGCAACATATGTCCCAACACTTCCCATCATAGGAGTCTTTTCGATACCAAAACGATTCGACTTTTGCGAATCCGCACCACCAGTTAACATAACTGCAAAAACCATTAGGATTACTACACCACCTACATAAACTACTAACTGTGTTGCTGCTACAAAGTCAGCTCCTAGAGTCAGATACAACCCCGCAACACCAATTAAACTCATGAGCAGATAAACACATGCGTGCATAATATTTTTGGTTACAACCACACCCACTGCTCCAAGAACTGAGAAAAGAGCAGATACTAAAAATAAGATATTTCCAAACACTTATTTCCCCTTTAATTCTCTTTAATGCCCACCGCCAGTGGCTGCTGCACCACTCTTAAAAAGAAGCTCAAACAATGACTTCCCTTCGAAACCATATAACCAAAAGCCCGTACCAATTAAGTTAAATATTGCAATTGGAGTTAAATATTTCCAACACAGAGTCATTAAGTGGTCAACTCTCAACCTTGGAAGCGTCCAACGAAACCAAATGACAACGTAGTAAAGGACGAGGGTCTTACTGAAGAAGGCTCCTAATTGAAGAAACTGTCCTAAAATCCCGTCACCACCTAAACCAAAAGGAACGTTATATCCACCAAGAAATAGTGCTACGGCAACACCAGCCACAACAAAAACTTCTATATATTCAGCTAATGCAAAAAAAGCAAATCTCATACCGGAATATTCAGTGTGGTAACCAGATACGAGTTCCGATTCAGCCTCTGGAAGGTCAAAGGGAGCTCTGTTTGTTTCAGCTAAACCCCCTACGAAAAAAACGAAAAATCCTATAAAAGTAAAAGGGTTGTGAAAAATAAACCATCCCTGTGGAAAACCGGTTTGAGCTTCAATAAGAGTTGTAAACGAAAGGCCTCCAGCCAGAAGGACGCAGCTTAGTGCTGAAATAACTACAGGTATTTCATAAGAAATAATTTGAGCTGCTGCCCTCATTCCTCCTAACATAGCCCACTTAGAGTTTGACGCATAACCACCAAGAAAAATACCTAAGCCTACTAAAGAGGATATACCAATCAAAAAGAAGAGGCCTATATCTAAATCTGATAAGATAAATCCACTAGAGTAGGGCACGACTGTTAAGGAACCAAGGACTCCTACCAAGCATAAGATCGGAGCCAAAGTAAACAGGAATGTATCAGCACTCTTGGGAATTATTCCCTCTTTCATTATGAATTTTACACCATCGGCTAAAAATTGTATCAGTCCGTATGGACCAACTCGGTTTGGCCCCATCCTCATTTGGAGGTCAGCTGAGATTTTTCTCTCAGCGTAGGTACCTAAGCCACCGACTAACGCCATGACATTCACGACAATAAACGAAGCAAGAAAAAAGAACAAAAACACCATAAGTGGTTCTGCATTAAAACCAAAAGTCTCTGTCAATGCCTTGACTAAGCTTTTATACCATTCAAATTTTGCAAAATATGTGACTATAGTTTCGTTCATCTCTTTCCCTTAAGCTTTTCTTACTCAACTTTCCTTTTCTTTATCTGGAGTCTGAAAACTTCTTACCCAATCTAAATCACCTTTTCTCCAACAATAGGCAACACCAGCAATGAGGACAAAGAGGAAGATGACAATTTCAACTAAAACCAAGCCTCCCCGGCCAATTTCGTTCATTTTTTTAAAGACTGAAACGACAGGGAACATTAAAGCTGATTCGACGTCAAATATAATAAAAATAAGACCTATAACATAGAATCTCATGTTGAAGAGCGCCCAAGCATTACCTACGGGGTCCTCACCACACTCATAAGCCTGCCTTTTTAACTCTGTTGGCTTTTGTGGGCTAATTATTTTAGAGACAATCAGAGCCCCTACAACGAGCAGCGCACCAAATGCCATAAGGATCAAAATGGGCCAATAGACGTCTAGTTTTTCTAACGCCATATTTAAAATCTCCAAGATCTAGATTTAATCGATACTACCAATGCGAATGATACCACGTTGGAACCATAAAGAGTATTTTTTTACGAGAAGAAAATTAAAAAAAAATCATAAAAGTTTATATTTGCTGTGCAAAATTATTAATACCCATTGCCAAAAAATTCAAATTTGTACTAATAAGAAGAATCTTTAAACCGCCAATAATGCCTCTTTTCTGGAAAAAATGATGCAGTTTTTTAATTCTCTTTTACAAAAGTTCAATGAATGGGATCAAAAGTCTTTCGACAAAGAACTTAGCATTACTGGACCTTCACCGAGTCAATGGTGTTTCCTTTTTAAAAACCTTTTAACTCAAAAATATAGCCTTCTTTCTAAGAAAAACCACTTGGTTATCCTGCCTAGCGCGGATTCTGCTGAGGCTTTTTATGAAAACTGCAAAAAATTTAGCCCAGATTATTATATAGATTACTTCCCTGGATTAGAAACCAACCCGTATACAAAGATATTGTCATCTGAAAAGGATCTCTATAAAAGATTTTCTCTTTTAGATCATTCCTTAGTTTCAGAAAAAAAAACCATCCTCGTTTGCACACTAGAAGCTTTCTTCCTAAAAGTTCCTCCTCCAAGTTTTTTCAACGAACTAAGAACTGAACTTAAATGCTCAGATATTATTTCTCCTTATGATCTATCAACTAAATTAGTATCACTGGGCTATCAACCAGCAACCTCAACTGAAGAACCAGGTACTTTTTGTCAAAAAGGTGAGATCTTCGACATATTCCCCATCTCTGATTACGCCATAAGGATTCAGTACTACGATGACATGATCGAAGAAATTCACCACATTGATATTCAAACTCAAAAAACCATACGAAAAAGCTCAATTGAAAAAATCTTTATTGGCCCAACTCCTCAAGCACTCCTTCAAAAAGGTTTTCATTCAAAATTGAGAGAAAATATTCCAATGCCAGATGCTTCTCAAAGGGAAAAGTTTGAAACAAGAAAAAGAATCTTTTCACATTTATCTCAGAACCAACTTTTTGAAAACTATCCTGTCTTTCTACCACTCTTTTTTAACGAAACTTCTACCATTTTAAATTACTTTAACAGAGAAGATACTGTAGTCACTTTTATTGAAAAGGAAAAATCTTTCCAATCAATATTTGAATATAAAGAGGAGTTAAGAGAAAACTTTGAAGAAGTCTCTGAAGACCAAGAAAATGACATTGTTCTTTCTCACCCCAACACCCTTTATAACTTTGAAGCCATTGACTCTTATCGTAAAATACCTTATTCAATTCAAACAAATGAGGTATCAATTTCAACAGACCTTGATTTTTCTCTACAAAATTCTATTTTATTTTCTTTCGAATCTTCAAAACAATTTATTACAAGAAATATAGGTCCCTATAAAGAAAGACGGGATTATATCTCTAAAGTTTTTAGTTTTCTAAATAACTTTTTGATTAAAGAGGGAAAAGTTATTTTTTGTTATAAGAATAATGAATCTCTAAAAGAATTCCAGTTTTTTATTAATGAAACTAACTTTGATCAAAATCAATCGTTAACTTACCTCAAAAGTAAAATAGATGAAGGTTTTTTTTACAAAGCAGAAAGGACACTTGTTTTAGCTGATGCTGATATTTTTGGTTCCAAAAAGAAAAAGATTAAAAATGTAAGTAAGAAAAGCATTGATCTGTTTGCTGAACAGATATCAACTTTAAAAACTGGTGATTATATAATTCACAGTAAACACGGAGTAGGGGAATACCTTGGCTTAGAGTCTATCAACATGGGTGGTAACGAAAGTGATTACCTCGTTATCAAATATGCTCAAAATGACAAAGTTTATGTTCCAGTTTACAAAATGAATTTAATTCAAAAGCATGCAGATAGTGCTTCACAAACAAAGGTTGCAAATCTAAGAAATAATAAGTTTATTCAACTCAAGTCAAGGGCAAAAAAAGCAGCGAAAGAACTTGCTTTTGATTTATTAGAACTGCAAGCTAAAAGAAAATTGACCAATGCATACTCGTTTTCAGAGCCCGACCATCATTTTAAAGAGTTTGAATTAGCATTTCCTTTTGATGAAACCCCTGATCAACTTAATGCAATCGAAAATGTATTATCGGAAATGCAAAAAAAATCTCCAATGGATTATTTGGTATGTGGAGATGTAGGTTTCGGAAAAACAGAAGTAGCCATGCGTGCAAGCTTTAAAGCAGTATTAGATGGAAAACAAGTTGCTATTTTGGTTCCAACTACCATTTTGGCTTTTCAACACTACAATTCCTTTTTACAAAGATTTAAGAAATTTCCTGTTAATATAGAGCTTTTATCCCGATTTAAAAGTCCAAAGGAAACTAAAGAAATCAAAGAAGCACTTAAGTGTGGTAAAGTTGACATATTAATTGGAACTCACAAACTTCTCTCAGATTCTGTAATCTACAAAGACCTGGGTTTAGTTATAGTAGATGAAGAGCAAAGATTTGGAGTAGGTCACAAAGAAAAATTAAAATTATTAAAAACCTCAGTTGATTTTTTAACTTTAACTGCAACACCTATACCTAGAACTCTTCAATTAGCTTTTTTAGGGCTAAAAGATCTATCTCTTATTCAAACGGCTCCTCCCAAAAGGCAATCAATTAAGACCTACTTAGTTAAAGAAGACAAGAAGACCCTAAAAAAGGCGATTGAAAAGGAATTAAAGAGGGGTGGTCAAGTCTTTATTGTCCACAATAGAGTAAGTGATATAGAAATATATGCTTCAAAAATCAAGGAACTTGTTCCAGAATCCAACATAGTATTTGCTCACGGACAAATGAAAGAAAGTGAACTTGAAAAAAAGATGAAAGAGTTTTATTTGGGTAAATTTGATATACTCATTTCGACTACAATTATAGAATCAGGTATCGATATACCTAACGCAAATACTATTATTATTGATCGAGCCGATACCTTCGGTTTGTCTCAACTACATCAATTAAGAGGGAGAATAGGGCGTTCTGATCGTAAAGCCTATGCCTACTTTATAATTCCTAATCAAAAAGTATTGTCTCCTATTGCGACAAGAAGACTTAAAGCTCTCCAAACCTACGCAGATATGGGTTCAGGTTTCTCTATCGCATCCTCAGACCTAGAAATTAGAGGAGCCGGTGATATCTTAGGCGGAAACCAATCAGGACATGTGGAAGCAGTTGGCTTAGAACTTTATATGGAACTCTTAAAAGAAGCAGTCAATGAACTTAGAGGTGAAAAAGTTTCACTTACAACTGACTTGGAGGTTACCACTCAATTCCCATCTTTTATCCCCAAATCATACATAAATGATGATGCAGAAAGATTAAAACAATATAAAAGGCTATCTAATTGTAGTACTTTAGATAACTTGGAAACCAATAAGGACATTCTAATTGATGTTTATGGAAGTTTTCCTCAAGAAGTTCAAAATCTCTTTCTCATTCTAGAATGCAGGCTAATACTTCAAAACCTTGCCATGACATCTTTTAAAATAACTGCAAAAAACATCCTGATATCTTTCGATGAAAAAATAATAAACTCTAATGAAACTCTAAGAAACAACATCGTTAGTTTTTTCATGGAAAGACCAAAAGTCTACCAATTTAATCCGAATTATCAAGTAAACTGCTCCTTTAAAGATCAATTAAGTCAGGAAAATATTCGTGATTTTGCTCAAATTCTTTCTAATAAAATTCTGCCTACAAGCTAGTTTTTTAACTTCTTTTTAAAGTTATAATCACCACTCTCGAAATGCTTATTATACATAAGCGGAGAATAAGGAAATATCATGGCCATTATTAAAAATTATCTTTTTTTTCATTTGTTAGTTTTTTTAAGCTCCACCTATTGTTTCGGACAAGAAAAAAGTATTGATGCCAATAAAACGATCGCTGTCGTTAATGGTACTAATATTACCCATGCTGAACTAGAAAGTGCATATATCCAGAGATTAAGAGTTGTAACAACTCAAGAAGTATCTCGAAAAAAGGTTTTAAATGATTTAATAAATCGAAGATTGGGAATTGAAAAAGCTAAGAAAAATCAAATTGAAAAAAACCCAGTGATTAAAGGGAAAATTGAAGATATTCTCTTTCATGCTCAAATATCCAAAGACCTAGAAAAAAGCCTTAAAAAAATCCAAGTTAAAGAAGATGACATCAAAAAGTATTATAAAGAAAACCCTGAATACAGAACTGCCCATATACTTCTTAGAGTAAGGGTAAAAAAAACCAAGGTAGAAGCAAAAGCGGCTTTAGCTCAATCTCTTAAAGTTTTTAAGGAAGTAAAAAAAGATCCAAATAAATTTTCTGAATTGGCCAATAAGTACTCCCAAAGTATTTCTTCTGAAACTGGAGGCGACATGGGTTTTCAACCTGCATCGCAACTAGCCCCAGAGTATTTTAAAGCTATCAAGGGTAAAAGTGTTGGCTACATTAGCCCTCCAGTGAGGACCCAATTTGGCTATCATATTATTAAAGTTCTAGCTGCAAAAAGTTATGAGAAAATTAATAAACCTTTATACAGTAAATTGGTGTTTGACTCTAAGCGAGACATCGTTATCCAAAAATATTTTGAAAAAATGAGAAATAATGCTTCTATTGAGATTAAAACAAAAAAACTTCAATAGACACACCTTGCAAATATAGGTGAAAATAGGTATTTTACTGCTCTGAAGAATAACCTCCTTTACCCAAGGTTAATCAATGAGCAAGCAATACTATTTTTTTAAACTTTTAAGTTTAAGCTTCTTGTCTTTTTCGATACTTACTTCATTAAAATCAGAGGCAGTTTTAATTGATAAGACTCTAGCAATTTTCAATGAACAAATTATAACTCAATCAATGACTCAAAGGGTACGTGATACATACGAAACAAGAAAATTTCTCGCCCCACATATCTATACAAATGATACCTCCAAACCCAACTATTTTATTGATCTTATTATTAATCGATTTCTCATTAGGGACAAACTCAAAAAAGCTGGTATCGAAATTTCAGACAGAGCAGTGGATGACAGAATCAACATGATTAAAAGTAACTTCAAACTAAATCATGATCAACTTCTTTCTTTTCTAGATAACAAAGGAATTTCTTATAAGGAATATTTTGAAGTAATGAGAGAAGGTATTGAATACCAGCAGTTTTTTTTAAAACATATTACCCCGTTAGTGAATGTTAGCGACCAAGAACTTAAAAATTTATTTATTAAAAAACAATCCACAAATAAAACAATCTCTTTTAGTTACTACCTGGTTAGTTATTCTTTTCAATCAAAAACAGAAAGTACCGTTAATAAGAAAAAGCTTTTAGACGTCATTAAAAAATATCATACGACAGGAATACTTCCTAGCAGCTTTTCAAACTTGGAAAAACTGGACCTTGGTGATTTAAATGAAGAAGCATTAAGTAAAAATATTCAAACAATACTTAAACCCCTAGGAGAAGGAGAGTTTTCCTTTCCTTATTATAGCAATGGTAAACTTACTTCTTTTTTTATTAAAGAGAAAAACCTTAAAGAAAGCAATTCCTTTAAAAACAGTAAGAAAGTATTAAAAGAAGAATTATTTGGAAAGAAATCAAAAAAAGTAATGACTTCTTGGATAAAAAGGGAAAGAAACCAATATCATATTAAATATTTTCTCAACCCTTTAAAAGTAAAAAGCAAATGATTCTAGTTACACAAGGCCATGAAAATTCTATTTCTATAGAAGTATTTTTAAAAAGTTTTCTTCTCTTATCACCACCAGAGCAAAAGAATATCCTTTTTTTTGTTTTCAAAGAGTCTCTTGAAAAAACTTTAAACTTACTGAAACTGAATTATACCTTCTCTAATAAATCTGTTCTCATTGGTCAATCTCTTCTTAAGTGTTCTTTTTTAGAAAAGGTTGCAGTGCCTGAGTCAAGTGTGGCATTAATAGAAGCGATAAAATTTATAAATAATGAAAAGGACATATTATTAACCCTTCCAACCTCAAAAGATCAACTTTACTTTGAAAGAAAACTTGTAAAGGGTCATACAGAGTTTTTAAGAAGCTATTTTAAAAAAGAAAACTTATCAATGGTTTTCTCTGCAAATAATGAAAATATATTATTAATTTCAGATCACATCCCTCTAAGTCAAGTTTCCAAGTTCATAAAATCCAACGTTATTATAGAAAAAGTTTCTGATTCAATTGTCCACTTCAAACAATACTTCGGCCCTATAACTGAAGTTTTTATTTCAGGACTAAATCCACATGCAGGTGAAAATGGACTTCTTGGGGAGGAAGAACAAGAAATACAAACCGCTATAGCGAATCTTAAAGACATCTTCCCTCATATAAAATTTGAAGGACCAATCCCTGGCGATGGAATTCACCTTAAAAAAACTAAAAAAGAAGCTCATCAACTCTACGTTTATATGTACCATGATCAAGGGCTATCTCCCTTCAAACAAAAACATGGCTTAGTTGGACTTCATATGACTTTTGGCCTCCCTTTTCTACGAATGAGTGTTGATCACGGAACAGGCTTTGACATTTATGGAAAAAGAAAAGCGAATCCCATTGGTTGCTACCATCTTCTAAAAAAATCACTTAATATTCAAAATAAACTTCTCTAATTTCCTCAATGGACTTTTATTTTTATGACTAAAAATGACCATATCAT
>DKQD01000003.1:89423-90755 GCA_002474345.1 Bacteriovoracaceae bacterium UBA7317 | reverse complement strand
TTGTCATTACAAGCTGCCGCCCAGGTTTGTTTAATACCGCTCGATTTTCTGAAATGGCTGCCGGCCGTGTTTCCAAGAAAGAAAAAGTCATGGTTACCAGGAACCATAACCCAGCCTTTGTGCATTTTCTTTCCTAAAATTTCAGGTTGCATTCTGTATGTAAATTTATCCCATTCGTTCCAGCAAGCGATGTTGGTAGCATCTCCAAGGTGGATGATATAATTGTCTGGTCCTTGCTTCCTTATAGTATGCTCTAAGATGTCTGGAGCGAAAAGGTCAAGCCTAGGTGGCCTTATGGCAACTACCACAATTCTATCAGCAATTTTTGTCCTCATTAGCTGAGGGTCACCAAGAAAGTTATTAAATTGATTATCAGAAACAAAATAAAACCCAAGGTCGTTAGTCATCAAACCGGCATCTTTTAAAATGACGTTATTTTTTGGTATAAGCTTTTTTAACCTGTCTTCCGCTTCATCAAATGAATAAACCTTTGAACTTATAAAAATAAATAAAGTAATAATTAATTTTGAAATAAAAGATGTTCCTTTTAACATTTGCTACCTCAAGTCGTATATTTTTATTAACTAGATTTTAATTTTTTTTTGGCTTAGCATCAATTGGTCAAGATTTGATCATCAAGAGTTGACCTCCTCATGGCTCCCCTTAGAAGACGAAAATCAACATTTTGAAATATAAAAGTAAGAAAAGTTCATCCAAAAAGCGATTTTTGCTAGAAATTTAAATGAAATGAATAAAATTTATTTTTTTCACTGAAGTTTTTTGAGCAAATTACCGACATGTTCAATAGGTTATTTTTAAGAATAAAAATAGGAAAATAATGGGGCAAAATTTGATTTCAAGAAGTCTCGCTTCTACCCAAAACATTGTTATCGGCTATAGCCTTAATGACCTTCTTTTCATTTTAGGGAATTCCTTTTTAATTGCCACTCTTCTTTGCATCATTACTTACCTCACAAACAGAAACCTTCTAAAAGATCCAGATGGACCTAGTGAAGAGAAGATCGAACTTATTTTAGGAACCGTTAATATTTTATATCTTTGCATGGGAATGACTTCAGTCATGATCCTTGTCAATAATAACTTGGCCAGGGCCTTTGCCATTGGTGCGGCCATTGCTCTTATTAGGTTTCGAGTAAAACTCGCTTTAAATATGTCAAACTCAAACGTCCTCTTTAGCATCGTTTGCGGAATCGCTTGTGGCCTCAATGAAATTAGCTTGGCATGGCTTTCTACTGGATCATACTTTTTAATCACAATACTTCTTTGGGTTATTACTGACTCGATTAACAAAAAAATTCCAAAAGAGTAAAA
>DKQD01000003.1:27616-89019 GCA_002474345.1 Bacteriovoracaceae bacterium UBA7317 | reverse complement strand
TTCCAGTATAGTGGCAGCCACCGGCCTTAGAAAGCAGACCTCCAAATCGTTTGAAAAATTCATTATTGCCCTTTAAATTGGGTCTATAAAAGTGTAAAAATTCTTGGTACTTTGCTTCAAAAAATCTAGACTTGGAGAGAAAAAATGAGTCATGTCAAAGTTAAAGGCTTTATTACTGTCTTGGTCTCTCTGACCCTTACTTTTTCATGCTCACAAAAAAGCATTGAAAAAGTCAATTATGGTGAATGGGCGGTCCATTACAACGCTGCTCTTGGAAAATTTGCAAAAAATGAAATGGCCCCTGGAATGCAAAGGGTTATTAAAGAAACATACCCAAATAAAAACTCTAAAAACACAAAATGCCAGGTTATTGTTACAGAAAAAGAAACTATTTTGGGGATGAGAGGTAATTTAGTCCAAACCTTTAGGGAAAGAACTTATGAACAAATTCCAAAAGAAGAGTGCCAAGGAATCAAACCTAGCGATGCCCCTTACAATAACGAAGGCCCTCAATATTCAGAAAAACGACTTTACTCAACAAAGCTAGGTTTTTTAGGCGTTATGCGTCCTTACCAAAAACCTGACTTTTTTAGGAAAGGTTCTATTTCTAGAAAAGATATTTATTTTAAAAAACCAAAAGGCCTCGTTTTAGAGTCAAAATTTTTCTTCAAAAAGAACTTGTTTATGCATAGAAAAGAAGAGTTAAGCACATCTCCTAAATGGGAGATAAAAAGTTTCCTTAAGTCCTATGACGAAAAACAGTTAATTGAAATTGAAAAAAGTTGGAATGAGACTTATCAATTTATTTCTAAACAAGAAATCCTAAAACTTCTTACAAAACCAGTTAAAGGGGTTAAATATATGATGGATAGATATACTGCTTATTAAAACTATTAAACAGGTCCTCTCTACTTTGGGCCCAGATGACACTATGACCCTCTTTTTACTAAATCAAAGTAAAGCATCCTATTAAATCGATTTATGAGTTAATATTTGGAATCTAAAAATTAACTGTGGCTCATGGGATTGAAAAAGAAGGCCTTCTTTATATTTAAGAAAAAAAAGAGGGTGAGTTTCACGGATCAGGTAAAGAAAAAGCATTTAAAATCGTTATCCCCAATCAAAGAACCATAAAATTATGGCCTTGTATAAATTAATTTATATGAATAAAAGCTCATGTGCTTTTTCAAGAAAAATGTTGAAATTTGTCCAGGACAAAAAACTTGATTACATTTTTGCTGGTAAAGATGGTCAAGTTCTTTCAACTTCTAATATGTTACAATTACTCCTTGAAATGAATAACAGTGAAATGATCTGGAAAAACTTAAACGGAAATTTACATGAACAAGAGAAGGCCATAAAAAAAGTTAGAGAGCACCTTCTCGAATATGGGTTTTCTACTCATTATGAATCCAACGGAAAATACTTCTACCTTATCATAAATCAATGAATTTGGTTTTTCATCTCATAAAGCTTTAAGGAAGTAGCTTTTCTATGTGTTCAACAATTGAAAAAGGTTTATCGTTAGGAGCGAACCTCTTCACGGCCTTTCCCTCTTTATCAATTAAAAATTTTGTAAAATTCCACTTAATACCAGTTGTATTGAGAATCCCCGGGCAAGCTTCTTTTAAATAACTATAAAGAGGGACTTCATTAGGGCCGTTAACCTCTACTTTTGAAAACATATCAAAAGTGACTCCATAGTTTGTTGAACAAAAACTTTGAATGTCCTCTTCGCTCCCAGGTTCTTGAGCGCCGAATTGATTGCAAGGAAAGCCTAAAATGCAAAGACCTTTTTCAGAAAGCTCTTTATGCATTTCTTCGAGCTCTTTATATTGAGGTGTAAAACCGCATTTACTTGCGACATTTACAATTAAAAGAACTTTACCCTCATAATCTTTGAGGCTCTTATCTTCTCCCTTTATATTTTTTACTTTGAAATCATATATATTTTTGGCCATGTTACGACTCTCCTTTATCCCCTCCCATAAGGAAGAAGCTTTTTAAAATTCTTACCATCATTATAAGCTCTTTGCCTAAAATCGTCACCTTTGTAGCCAAGTTCTCCTGGCCTTCATTTTGGCTATGAGAAAATAGTCCCGTTACACAAGTCGTTACATTCTTATTATGTCTCAGGGCCTGTTTAAAGCGGTATACCTGATTTACAGGAATAACACCATCATCTTTTCCATGAATAATTGTCACGGGACAATGTATATCTTTTGCGTAGGCAAGTGGATCTAAATAATCCCACTTTTCTTTCATTTTATCGAGGGCGTTTAAAGCAGTGTCAAGTCCTTCACGACCAGGAAGACAACCCTTTAAAAATAAATCCCTTTTGGACTCTTCCAAGCTCTTACTCATTTCCCTAGCACAATCCTTGTATCTGTCATTTTCTAAATACAGAGGATCAGGCCAGGTTTTTTTTATATACTCAACCCAAGCCTCTCTCAAAGCTTCCGGGTCTTCAGGTTTTGGCTCTATACTATCTAACAAATTTAAAAAAACAGCTGGCCTGCAAAGAGGATCTCTATTTTGAACAAACTCTCCCTCAGCGTCTCCACTTAAAAAATATCTTAGGGTCTCATCCCAATTAGCATAGCCTCCAAAAATAGAGAGACCTCCAACCCGGTCCTTATAATTTTTGTGTCCGGCCAATCGAACTGCCAGGAGTGACCCAAAACTAATGCTAAAAACACCAGGTTTCATTTTACGGGGTTTTTCTGGTAAAGACTCAAGGACATCGAAGCAAGCTTTAAAGTCATCCTCCGTTCTTGGAAGCACTTTCATATCTAGGTAATCCTCTATAAAAGGACAAAGGAGCATAAAACCAGAGCTTGCTAAAATAGAGTTAAAGCGGACAAAACGCTCATCTGCTGGTCCTAGAAAGTGAAACCCTGGTGCCATTAAAAACACGCCTTGAATTTTTCCATTGGGGATATAAAGCCATGCCTTAATGGACCGGTCTTTTACAGGTATAACAAGCTCTTTTCTCTTAAAACCGCCAGGTTTTTTTTCATCAGAAGAAAGAGGACCCAGCCAAAAGGCCATATTTAAAAAGTTTTTAAAAAAAACAAACTGATCTCTCATAAAAAACTCCATAGTGGACCTTAAAAAACTTTTTCTAGTTTAGAAACATTTAAGGCCACTCACCTATTATGAAACTCTCAAAAGAGATGTCCAATAAAGCATCAATAATTAATTTTAACTAAAATAAAAGCCCATTAATTATTAATATAATAAAAATAAAGTTAATAACTTATTAATTCTTTATTTATGCCGTATTTTATTTAACATTCTTGCATAACCTAACCAAAGGAACGTCGTTATGTGTGGTTTTTTAGTTGTTGAAAACAGTCAGGTAGAAACCTCTTCAAAAAAGAATATCAAAGAAATTTCCAAAATATTAAACCATCGAGGACCTGATGCTTATAGAAGTACTGATACTAATTTGGAAGTCTCTATGTTTTTTAGCCGTTTAGCAGTTGTAGACCTAAACCCTAGTGGAAACCAGCCCTTTAAAGATCACACAAAACTCCTCCACCTTGTTTGTAATGGTGAAATTTATAACGAACCCACCTTAAGATCCGTCACTCAATATCCATACACCTCAAAATCTGACTGCGAAATAATTCTTCCTCTTTACAGGGAGCATGGTTTAAAAGAAATGATTTCTATGATCGATGGGGAATTTGCTTTCGTCCTTTATGATCAGGAAAAAAAGAAGTTGATGGCCGCCAGAGACCCTATTGGAATTAGACCACTTTTTTATGGTTTTTTAAAAGATGGAAAGATGGCCTTCGCCTCTGAAGCAAAAGCACTTTTAGATATTTGCTCGAAAGTATCGCCTTTTCCTCCAGGTCATTATTTCGATGGATCTGATTTTAAAAGGTATTGGGAAGGAACATCCCCTAAAAGATTTCATGGGCCTTGCCTAGACAAAACACTCTCTTCTATTAACTCCCTTTTAACTAAAGCCGTTGAAAAAAGGCTCCGCTCTGATGCTCCCCTAGGCTTCCTTTTGAGTGGTGGGTTAGATTCAAGCCTTGTTTGTGCCATTGCCTCCAGGCTTCAAAAAACTCCTATCCGTACCTTTGCCATTGGTATGGAAAGTGATGCGATAGACTTAAAATATGCCAAGGAAGTTTCTGACTTTTTGGGGGCCGATCATACGGAAGTTGTTATATCAAAGCAGGACGCTTTGAATGCCTTAAAGAGCGTTATTTACCACCTTGAAACCTGGGACATCACAACCATTAGGGCATCTATTGGTATGTATCTTGTTTGTAAATACATTCGAGAGAAGACAAACATTAAAGTCCTTCTTACAGGAGAGGTAAGTGATGAGCTTTTTGGCTATAAATACACTGATTTTGCTCCCTCGGAAGAAGAGTTTCAAAAGGAGGCAAAAAAGAGAATTGATGAAATTTATATGTATGACGTTTTAAGGGCAGACCGCTGCTTAAGTGCCCATTCAATCGAAGCAAGAGTTCCCTTTGGAGATAAAGAATTTGTCGAATATGTCATGGCCATTAGACCTCAACTAAAAATGAATACAACAGGAGTTGGGAAACACCTTCTGAGAAAGGCCTTTGAAAAAGGCGGCTACCTTCCAAAAAGTATTCTTTATAGAGAAAAAGCTGCCTTTAGCGATGCTGTTGGACATAGCCTGGTTGACTTTTTAAAACTGCACGCAGAGGGCCTCTACACAGACCAAGATGTTCAAATGGCCAAAGAAGAATTTAGCTATTGTCCTCCCTTCACGAAAGAATCATTACTTTACCGAAACCATTTTGAAGAATTCTATGAAGGAAAGGCCTCTCTCATTAAAGACTTCTGGATGCCCAACAACTCTTGGAGCAATTGTAACGTCACTGACCCAAGCGCCAGGGCCCTACCAAACTATGGTGCCAGCGGACACTAGAGGAAAAGTTTTGTCAGGAGACTCCTTTTTCTTTACTCTTAAAACTTAAAGAAAAAGGAGGACTCTTGACCTTTTTAACTCGTACTTTAATGCGCTTTGTAGGTGCCGCAGGACTTTTCTTCTTTACCTTTTCCATCAGCTTAAAAGCTCAAGAAGAGACCACTTTAACGGAAACAAAACCAATTCGGGTGTCTCTTTCTTCTTTTTATAAAAATAAAAGCGTTTTTCGAGGAGCTGAAACTTGGCCTGAGCCGAGCTATTTTGTGGGACCAAGCCTTATCTTTTTTGATAAATGGCTTCTTAGGGGACCAGGTCTTTTTTACAGCCACTTTCCAAGAACCTCTTCCTTTCTCTTGACTGCTGGCGTTTCGTACTTTGATGATGGGGAACCCTGGCCTGATACTAGTGACCACAAAGAAGATTATAGAAATCAACGAAAAAGCACAGTAGAAGCCTCTACTAAATTCCGCTATAAATTTGGCTTTAGAAATTCATTTTATCTTGGTTTTTCAATCTATAAAGAGATTAAATACCATTATGGACATTTCAGTGAATTGGAAGCGGGTCTCCCCCTTCTCCCCTACACTGGGCTCCACCTAAAAATGGGGATCGGTGACAAACAGGCCAACCAATATATCTACGGGCCTTCAGGGGTTTCCGGTGAAGCTTATAGGAGTGCTTCTGTTTCAATAGTTATTCCTCACCTCCCTTGGAATGGAATCATTAGAGCAGAAGTTAATAGGTCGTGGATTGTTCAGGACAGAAATAGAGCAGCAGAGTACGTTAATGGTAAAAATATTAACGATGGGGCTTCAATGATGCTTGTTTGGAACCTAATTTAGTCGACCAAGCAGACTAACCCAACTAATGCTATAATAAATTTTTTAGTTTTGACTTAATAGAGGAATCACCATGTCTCTTTGGAAGACCTTGAGTACTTGCCCACTCTTTTATGATATTCATCAAGAAGAAATGGAAAAACACTTCATGCACTGCCGGGTCAGCGAGTACCACAAAGGGGAAACTATTTATGGAGAAGCCGATAATATTAATTACCTTTTTACAGTCCTAGAAGGGAAAATAACAATCACAAGAGATACACCAGAAGGTTTAAAAGATATCCAAGTTCTAGGAAAAGGTGGGTTTTACGGAGAACATTTTCTCTTCTCAGAAATGGAAAAAACAGAGATGTTAACTGTCCAGGAAAATACAAAGGTCCTGGAAGTTCCCTATAAGGTTCTTCAGGAAGTCTTTGAAAAGGACCCAGTTATCTACGGCATTTTTATTACAAACTTAAATTACCTCGTCTTAAAAAAGTTTGAAATTGCTCAAAATATTGTTTTTAGAATTATGGGCGAGCCTAAAAATACAATAAGGGTTCCCCTTTACGACGATACAACCATTCGAAAAGCCTATTCCAAAAATGAAAGAGACAAATTTTTAAAGAATAAACCTATAGAAGACTAACAATACCTCTTTAAAGGTAAAGGTATGTTTGAAACTCCTGATCCATAAGCTCCCCAATAACATTTTTCTCGGCAAGGTGATGGGCGTAGTGCATATGGAGGCAACGGACTCTTGAAAAGTCTCGAACTCCGCCAATGCCAGTGTTTCTGAGGCTTTCCAAGTAAGGGACATTACTCAATGAGTTTTTTTCATCCTCGGTTAGTTTTGTCCACCTCAACTCTTGGTATCGCAAATGATCCTTCTTAAGCTGCTCTTTTAAATTCGGATCCTCAGGAATTAATTTGTTTTCAAGGTGCTTAATCCAAGCCGTCTGTTCAATTTTCGCGATGGCCTTATGCAGCCTAGGGCAGGTTAACCAAAAAAGTGATGGAAAGGGCTTCCCCTCAACAAGAGGATGGACCTCAATCACCTGAGGCTCGCCTTTTGCTTTCCCATAACAAACCACTCGCTTGGCCCCTCTAGGAGCGCGACCGAGTTGACGTTTAACTGTTTGATAATCCTGTTCACTTAGCATAGCGCCTCTCTTATCAAAGGCCTCGCCCTTTTTCAAACCTCAATAAAAACGCGCCACACAAAAAAGCACATCTCTTGCCGACTAAACCTCTTTTTAAAAGACTTTTACAATAAACGAATGAAATTCTTTCCAAGCTTATTAATGGCCCTTGCTCCGATCATCTTCGTCATTTTTTCCGAAGCAAAAGTTCCAGTTCAAGCTTCGATCACAAAAAAAGAATGCATAGCGCAAAAAAAAGAGTTTCAAGTCATTACTAAAAAGCTCGAAAGGCTTAAAAAGCTAAAAAAAGAAAACGAATCCCTTTTTTATAAATATAAAAGTGATTTCAAGGCAAAACTTAAGATTTCCTCAAACCTTGAGGTTATCCAAGTAAGGTCAAAAACTCTTAATTTGAGAAAAAAATCTTTAAAAGAAAAGCTGCATCGAAAAAGTTGCAAAGGTCCTACCTCATGAATCAAAAACAATCAAAGAAAAGCCTTTCCAGTTTTCTTATTAATCCGACTTTTCAGTTAAAGATCGCCTCATTTTCTCTTCTGCCAGGGATTATAATGGTGACAATCTATGGCCTTTTGATAGATGGACAAATGAAAGAAAATTACGAAATCCTAGTCACTTCTTCTCCTATGGATGATGCCGTTAAAAGTCATCTCTGGCTTGAACTCGATCAATTTAGGATTCAGTTTGTTGCTTTTAGCCTCCTTTTTCTTATCCTTATCTTCTTTTTTGGAATCTTCCTTTCTCACCGAGTTGCTGGGCCTATTTGCAAAATGAAAAATGCAATGGAAAAGGTCAGAAAAGGTGATAAAGAAGTCCGACTTTTATTTAAAGAAAGCGAAGAGTTTAGCGAGATGGCAACCTCTTTTAACAATATGATGGACTCAATTGACATTAAGGAAAGTAAAATAAAGCGGAACACTGATACCAACGCTTAAACTCGTCACATTGAGCTCCTTTGGCAAATTATTCACTCTCTCTAAGGTTCCTGACTTATACTTATCATTATTTAAATTGGCCTCAAACCAAGCTTTTTCCTTTGTAACCGCCATTTCTCTTTTATAATTATAACGTGCCAAAGACACATTTAACGCTACCCTTTTAAGAAGATTAAAAGATAGCCCCATTTCATATCCAGATCCCGCAAACACAGTGTCTTCTGTGTAAGACTTATTGGCCAATTCATCGCTTGATGAAACTGTTAAGTCATCTTTATAAAATTGATATTTAACAGAAGCATCATAAGAAACAGAGGATAATTTCATTCTATTAAGGATATGAAAAGCACCGTGAAGGCGAAGGTTTCCGTTTCTTAAAAACAGTCCAAAAAGAGCACTAAGGGTATCCCTAGAACCTGTATGACCCGACTTCTTTTTAAAATTGGTGTTTGAGTTAGATCCACCTACATTCAGTGGTAAAAAAGAGTATTCAAGACCGCCAAAGTAGGATCGATAGCTATAAAGAGAGCGTAACTTGGCCCCAACTCCAATAATCGCGCCAGCAGCATCAACACTTCCCACTTCGCTCACTAAAGAAGGTTCCAAAGAGTACCGGTGAGTTTTAAAGGGTGCCATAAACCACTTACTCTCACTATTTTCTACCTCTTTTTCTTCTTTTAAAGTTTGGGTAAAACCAAAGCTTGAAAAGAAAAAGGCCATCAAAAAGATACAAATAAATAAGGTGTTTCCTCCTTTAATCCTCATTAGCTCCTCCCTTTTTATCATTTTCCGAACCATTTTCACCAAATGGATTCTCCATCCCGATAGCTGTGGCTAAAGCCATTTTTCCTTCCAAGTGGTTTAAAATAGCTTCCTTATAATCCTTAAGGGAAGAGGTCTTTCGATTTAGGGCCTCTCTCATTTGTGACACTTTGACCCTCCCCTTGCGGAAGGCCTTAAAAGCTTCATCTAACAACAGAGAAGAGTTATCAATCGCTTCCTTAAAGCCCTCAATAGCATCTTCATGGGCGATAATATCGTTATATTTCCCAATAACTTCTCCTTGGGCCTTCATCCTTGCCATTTTAACTTGATTTTCTGCACTTTTGACCTCTAGTTCAGCGCTTTGAACACCGAACCTATTAAAAAATCCCTTTTCACCAACTAGAGGTACTGTAAGGTTTAGAGCAACACGAAGATCAAAATTGCTAGGTGAGCTGGAACCAATAAATTGAGAAACAGTTCCAGCTCCATCCGTCCCATAACCATGACCATAACGCAACCCACTCAAGCTAACCTTAGGGAAAGGCATCAGCTCCTTCCAAGTTGTTCTCAGATTAAGTTTAGAGTGGTTTAAATTGATCTTGGCTTCAGTGAGGGAAGGTGCCACCTCTATCCATTTTAAAAGTTCCTTCAGGGTTACTTTAAGAGGTCTGTATTCAACTTTTGAGGCCAATTTATAGTCCTGTTGAAGCGGTTGCCCCAACAAGAAGTTAAAAAGAAAAAGCTTTCTGTAATAAAGCCTTCTAGCGTCCTTCTTTTTTCTCTTAGCTTCTATGAATTCACTTTTTGCAAAAAGGTACTCGAGTCCCCCCGCTTGGCCACCTCCCTTTTTTTTCTTGGTCAGCTCATAAACTTCTTTGGTTAACTCTATCTCTTTCTGGGCCAATCCAATATCTTCAAAAGAGTTTTGAAGGCGGAAATACTCCCTAGAAATTCGAAACTTATAATTCATATAAAAAGTCTTAGATTTTAATTGACCCTTTTTTAAATCGAAACCTGCTCCTTTTAAAAGGTCATCATCTTTACCAAAATCGAAGAGGGTGAATTCACTAATTTCAAGTCCTATTCCACCAATATTGGCCATCTCACTCCTAACATCTGTTTCTTCATCAGGAAATTTGAGGCCTGTCGTTCCATCACTGCTTTTGGTTCTTAAAAGGCTATGCGATAAAGTATTTTGGGCATAAATGTTAATTTGAGGTAAAGACAAACTTCTCTTTTTTGCCTTATAGTTTAGCTCTCTGACTTGATCCCCATTCTTTTGCTCTTTAACTTCGAAGCTATACTTAAGCCCTAAGCCAATGGCATCCTTAAGAGTTAATTTAACTTTGAGAGGTAAAGTGAGGCTTTTTTGACCTAGGGGAACAGGTTTCGTTTGGGCCTTGACCACCGAAGCAGTCCAAAGATGTAAGAGAAATAAAAGGAGAAATGGTGAAAAAATCCAGAGTTTTTTTATCAATTGCCTAACCTCCAGGCTAACATTGTAGACTCTTCAATTTCGCCTTTCAATTAGATTAGATCTAAAAAGCTCAAGTTTTTTTAGGGCCCCCCGACAGGTTCATCATGAAAATTAAATTGAGACCATCCTTTTTAAGTATCATAAGCTTGACTATATTTATCGGTGGATGTTCGACTCCTTCAAAAATTAAAAAGGGCGATAGTGGACAGTTTAGAGATGAGGTCACCTCTCTTGACTCAAAGTCAGCCCCTGAACTTCACTCTTCCTCTGCTCTTCTTCTTAAATACCAAGAAAGAATCCAAAAAACTGGTGAGAAAAGAGGCCGTGGCCCAGCTTCTGTCGAGTCAGCTGAAAGTTTTTTAGAGGAAGTTGAAGAAGATGATGAAGAAGCTGAGTTTAAGGCCCTTACAGAAGAAGCCCCTGAAAAAGCCGAAGATAAAAAAGAAGAGACACTCGCTGATATTGAAGGAGAAGCAACTGATGAAGAACTCCTGCAAGACCTTGAAAATGAAAACTCTGGCGAAAATAGTAAATTTGAAATTGATACACCAGATGATTTGAAAGATATGATTGTCTCTCAAGGCCCTTCTCCTTTTGAACTGAAGGAATTACCGCCAGAACTAAAAAAAGGAGCTACTGTAAAATCAATTTTAGAAAGCCAAATAAAAGATACGCGCGTAAAAAAGGATCCGCTATACAAATCAGTCTTTCCCCATAAAGTCCCAGAAATTAAAGATGGATCTCTTTTAAGTGCTGCCAAGAGGGCCACAGTAGAAACCCTCCGTTACCTTTTAGGAAAAGGGCTCAATATTAATTACAAGGATGCAAAAGGAAACTCGGCCCTTCACTACGCAGTTTATGGAAAAAGATACGAAAATATTAAATACCTCCTCAAGAAAGGAGCTGATCCTCTGGCCAAAAATAACCAGGGACTCAACCCTAAAGAGGCGGCTTCAAAAAAGGGAGAAAAAGGACTTGAGATTCTTTTCCCCTAACGGCCAGTAAAATTTGCGGCAACAAAGTCACCGAAAATATTGATAAATACATAAAGCTTTTTCTTCTTTTTATCCTCAATATTTTTATTTTGAAAGGTTACAACCCATTCCTTCTCAGCTCCAAACTCCTTAACCCCACTTTTTAAATGAGTCGCCCTTAACCAAGAAGTTCCAATTCTTTGCTCCCTCACAAGTCTTTTAATTTCCAAAGTGGCAATTTTAAGTGCTTTATTTGACCCAATCTTTTTTCTTGCATACTCAGGGTTCACGTGGGCCCCAACAGATTGGTTCATCACGAATAAAGTAAATATTACGATTAGTTTTTGAATCATCTCTTTCCTCCTTAACAAATCAATGACTTTCTTTTACTCGGTCAAAAGAATATCTCATTAAATCAAAAACTTAAAATTTGGGAAAACTAATTTTATTGAATTGATTCAAAAGACAAACTTAAGAAAGTAAAAGGTTCCTCCCACCAACATTTAAGAGCATCTTAAAAGCAAAATTGTTGACGCCCTTTTTTATGCAAAACATTACTATTTTGTATTATTATGATGAGGTGAGTTTTTAACAACTCAATTTTAATAACGAAAAGAAGGGTGGAGCCTATGGCTTTTTCTAAAGACTTTCTCATGGGGCAAAAAGAGAAACTTCTGAAGCACAAAATGAGAGTCATGAATACGATGAAAGAAAACTACCAAACTGAAGTCATTGCTCAGACAGAAGACACTATTGAAGATGGCGACCAAGCTCAGATATACACCAACCAGAATGTATCCTTTAGTTTGCAAAAGTCTTCTATTAAAACCCTTCATGATATTGAAATTGCCTTGGAAAAAATAGAAAAAGGCGGATATGGAATATGTGAGGAGACAGGCGAACCTATTGAAACAAAAAGACTTGAAAAACAGCCTTGGGTAAGGCTCTCTCTTGAAGCACAAGAAGAACTCGAAAGACAAGAAAAGAAATTCCTGAGGGCCGCCTAGGCCCTCCTAGTCTTTAATCCCATTTAAAAAAACGGGCCCCTCCGATAATAAAAATAAAAGTCATGATGAGAAGTGCGGTCATCTGGGTCGTCAACTCTCCAAGCCCCATTCCTTCATTTATAATGGCCCTTGCTGCCTCATTCATATGAGTTAGAGGAAATATTTTGGAAAGTTTGAGAATAAAAGGATGGGCTCCCTCAAGAGAGAACCAAACCCCTGATAGAAACATCATAGGCCAAGTAATGAGGTTTAAAAGCCCACCAGCAAACTCCTCACTTTGAACCCTCGCCGCAATAAAAAGGCCAAATGATGTTAAACATAGTCCGCCGAGGAAAAAAACGATTAATAGATCGAGGTAACTACCCTCTATTTTAAAATCGACCATTAAGGAACAGCCTAAAAGGACAATATTGAAAATGACCATCAAAATAACTAAACGTGCCAAGACTTGGGCCATCAAAAACTCATAGGCTTTTAAAGGCGTCGCCTTTAGCCTCCTTAAAACCCCATTTTTTCTATACCTTACAATGACATACCCCACTCCAAAGAGAGAACTAAACATCATATTCATTGATAAAATTCCGGGTATTAGCCAATCAACATAACGAATCTCCTCTCCTTGAACTTCCTGACGTAAAAAAGGTATTTTGGTATCTTTGAGGTCACTGAGAAGAATCTTCTCCAAAAAATAGCCTTTAGGAGAACTTTTATTAGTCCAATAAGAAAGCTCACCACCCTCATTTAATAGAAGAAGGTCGAATTTATGATGCTTAAGCTTTTTAACTGATTTTTCACCTTTTTCAGTTTCAACAAACTCCACATATTTCGTTTTAAAAAAAGAAATTTTTTTTACTCTTTCGCTTTTAAAATCCCCCATTAAACCAACCTTATAGAGCTTTTGATCTCCATTTGAGAAGGCAAAGGCAAAGCCCAAAACAACAAAGAAGGGAAAGGCCAAATTCCAGCCCATCGAAGAACGGTCTCTATAGAATTCTTTTTGCCTCGCAATCATCACGGCCCAAATTTTTTTCATTTTTTATCCCCTTAAATCGCTTCCGGTAATCTCAAGAAAAAGATCTTCCAGATTTTTTTGCCTTAGGTGAACGTTTTGCAGGTTAACTCCAGACTTCAAAAGATGAGAAAATGTTTCATTGGGGTCAGCCG
This sequence comes from Bacteriovoracaceae bacterium UBA7317, assembly GCA_002474345.1. Lineage (GTDB taxonomy): Bacteria > Bdellovibrionota > Bacteriovoracia > Bacteriovoracales > Bacteriovoracaceae > UBA7317. The sequence continues at coordinate 75,795 of DKQD01000003.1, read as the reverse complement.
TTAAAATTTCTAGCATATTACCCATTGGTCCCTCCACAAGATGGTTTTTCTCTCCCTGTAACTCGCTGGGACAATCCTTTTCTGGAAGTGAAATGACCATGGAATTAAAATGTTCTTTGAGAAGCTTTATAGGTGGCCCCTCCAGTAATATCTTCCCCTTGTCCATAATAGCAATTTCATCGCAAAGGGCGTAGGCTTCTTCCATATAGTGGGTCGTGAGAACAATTGTTTTGTTCCTCTTTTTAATTTGGTTTATGAGGTCCCAAAAATTTCTCCTCGCTTGAGGGTCTAACCCCGTGGTTGGTTCATCTAAAAATAAAACTTCCGGATCATTAACAAGAGCGAGTCCCAAAAGAAGTCTTTGGGCCTGACCGCCTGAAAGCTTCCGGTGGTCCCTTTGAAGGAGTTCTCCTAACGAGCATTCTTCTATAATTTGCTCTAAGGGAAGAGTTTTTTCGTAGAAACTAGAAAAAAGCTCCAAAACCTCCTTAACCTTTAAGTAATCTTGGAGGGAGGTTTTTTGGAATTGGATTCCAATTTCTTCTCGGTAATGGTCAGATAGAGGGCTTCCTTTATATAAAATAACACCAGACGTTGGCCCAGTTACTCCTTCCATGACTTCAACTGTCGTCGTCTTACCTGCCCCATTTGGGCCTAAAAGCCCGAAGCACAAACCCTTTTTGATTTTTAAACTAATTCCATCAACTGCTTTAACCTGGCCAAAATATTTTTTTAACGCTTTAACTTCTAAGATAGAATCTGAAGACACATTTCCTCCTTTCCAACAAAAAGATGCCTCAATATTAGACTTTTTCAAAGAAATGATCAAAAAAAGGAAGTCAAAAGCTTCCTCCCTTTTATAAAAGCAGTATTTTTTGATATTTTCATAAATAACAATACACCCGGAGTGAATTTATTATGGCAGATAAAGAAAAAGAGTTCCTTGCCAGATGCTCACTAATTTTTAAACAGTTTAATCACGACGTAAACCAAAGGCTAAAAAACTCCACATGGGACTTTGAGACAACATTCGAAGGGAAAAAGTACGGTATTGTATGCCTTCCTAAGACAAACACAACGGATTTTCTTCAATCTGGTGGACAGACCTTGGATCAATACCTTGATGAGGCAGATAAAAATGAAACCAGACTTGTCATTGTTTGCCGAAAAGGAACCCCTGAGGACTTTGAGTTTTCAAAGACCATGGGTTTTTGCCTCGTCGGCATTGACAAGCTAAATTCACTTTACTCAGATATCATGAATGCCTTAAACTAACCTTTCCAGTCAATAACTGGTTTAGGCTTAGACTCTACAATCCCTTCTATTTTTTCCATAATATCATCCGTTAATTTGGGAAGAAATTCTAAGGCCTCAATCGTTTCTGAAAGCTGACTGGCCTTGCTTGCTCCTAAAATAACAGTGCTAACAAAAGGACTTTTAAGACACCAGGCAACAGAAAGCTGAGTTAAACTACAACCTAATTCTTTTGCGATTACTTCCAATTGTTTTGCCTTTTTTACCTTATCTTGCCCCTTGGGAGATAAAATTTGATCCTTGATCCACTCAAAACCACTTAAGCTGGCCCGGCTCCCATCAGGAATGCCATTAGAGTACTTACCTGTGAGAATTCCACTCGCTAAAGGAGACCAGATCGTTGTTCCAAGGCCAACCTCTTCATAAAGTGGTAAAAAATCTTTTTCAACTTTTTCCCTGTGAAATAAATTGTACTGGGGTTGCTCCATGGTAGGAGGAGTCAGGTTGTATTCTCTGGCAACACCATAAGCTTTTTGAATTTCTGTTGCCGACCACTCTGAAGTTCCCCAATAGAGAACCTTTCCTTCTTGGATTAATTGGTCCATGGCCCTAACCGTTTCTTCAATCGGTGTATCCTGATCCGGCCTATGACAAAAGTAGAGGTCTAGGTAATCAACCTTGAGCCTTTTTAAAGCTTGATGGCATGCTTCTTTCACATGCTTTCTAGAAAGGCCTCTTTGAGTTGGTTTCGGACCTCCCCAAAAAACCTTACTTGAAACACAATAAGTGTCCCTCGCCCAGCCTAGCTTTTGAAGGGCATCGCCCATGATTACTTCTGATTCACCATCAGCATAAACTTCAGCGTTATCAAAAAAGTTAATTCCGGCATCATAGCTCATGGCCATCATTTCAACGGCACTTTCTGTTTGAACTTGGTTGGAAAAAGTAACCCAAGAGCCAAAAGAAAGGGAACTTACTTTTAAACCCGACTTCCCTAAATATCTATATTCCATTTACCCCTCCCCAAATATTTCTTTTTATAATAGCTTCTCTAATTTCAAGGCATATTGTCTAGGAATAGAAATCTTTAATTTAAAGGAAAATAAAAAAAACTAGATTTATTTCTAGGGAGTGTTGTAAGTTTTCATAACCCACGAATTTTATCAAAATTGTTGAATTCATAAACTCAAACCTCTATAGTAATTAAGGAATTATTTTTTGAGAAGGGAAAGTAAATGAAACTTTGGTCATTACTAATGATCCTTATCTTAAGCTTAAGCTGCAACTCTACTGACCCTAATATTAAAATGCAGAGAAAGGCCTTAATTGAAACAGTTAATGAAAGTTACACACCTTCATTAGGAACCGCATTATATTCAGAAGATATAGATCAATTAAAAAATGGTGTATCAGCTATTTTTAAATCTAATTGTGATAAAGATAAAAAATGCTGGATAAAAAAGGTTTCATTCCTTGATTTGGATAAAAAGCCAATGTATGAATACGATAACAAAAACTTTGATCCTACAAAAAAAAATATAACCTCCTCAAGTTCTAATCTCAAAGCTGAAGGTAAAGAATACGCCATACTTAAAATAGAATACGCTTTAGACTAGTATATAAAAATCTAGACTTTTTTTTTGAATTGAATAATAAATTTTTGTATTCTTTTTTTTCTTTAACCATCGACTTTCTCGGCTTTTCTCACAGAGCGGTAGGATCCATTTGCATACGCTAAAAGCTTAATATAGTCGGCTTTTTGGTTTAAAATAGTCCAAAAAATATTTGGGTTTGTATTAAATATATGGAGCGAAGTTAAAAGCTTTGATTTCTTATAGGTATTTGAAAAATCAATCCACCTATAACCAATTGCAAATGATTCATTTAAATTTGTAAACCTTTCTTCAATTAATTGAATATCAAAAAATTTTTAGATAACTTAAACAAGAAGTTAAAATCATTTCTCATTAAGATGTTTTCCCTTACATTATCTTACGTCTGATAATCCCTTTTTTTTAATAAAAGAATTGGAAGTAGTGTTAAGTCAAAAAGAAAGGCGCAAATAAGGATAAAGGAGGTCATAAAACCAAAGACTTTATTGGGGCCAAAAGAACCCAAAGTGAAAAGGCCAATTATAGAGGCTAAAGTAATTGTTGTAATATAAAGCGTGTGTCCTGTTTCCTTAATCGTTTCTTCGATCGCCTTCAAATGGTTTTCGAACTTTTTGGTTTTTCTATAATAATGGGACATGAAAAAGATGGTGTCATCCACGGAAATACCTAAGCTAATAGAGCCTATTAAAACGGCAGAAACATCAAGCCCTTTTCCAAAAAGACCCAAAGCCGCCACACCTAAGGTTAATGGAATGACATTTGGAACCATGGCAAAAAGACCTATTCTAAATGATTTAAAAAGGATCATCATTAAGAGGGTAAGGCAAGTTATAGTTAAAATAAGGGACATAAGAAACGTTTTTAATATATAAGAATCCAAGCCTTTCATAAAAAGGACCTTACCATTAAGACTCCCTTTTAAATTATAATATTTTAATAATTTCTCTATTTCTCTCACCCCTCTTTTAATTTCTTTGGAGCTGAAACCTTTCCAAAAGAGAGTGATTTTCATCTCACTAAAATCTCTTTTAGCATACCGGTATAGTTCTTTGCCTTCCATTTCATATAATTGATAAAAAAAGAGGGATTCCTTAATTTGCTCTTTATCAGGTGGAAGGGAGTTATATTTTTCGTCATTTTCAAAAAGAAGTTGTCTTGAATTTTTGATTATATCTAGAAGTGAAAAAACTTTTGTTACCCCTTTCAAATCTTCTAATTTTAAAGTTAAATCTTCAATTTTTTTTAAAAATTTAGGATTTCTAACATCTTCGTTTTGAATAAGAAGATGGATTGTTGAAGATCCACCAATGTTTTTTTCCAATTTTTGATTGGCCACTCTAAAAGGGGTTTTCTCTGGGAAATAATTTTCAAAATCCGAATTAACTTCATTTTGAAAAGCAAAGCCCCCCCCCAAAAGGATAAGAATGAAAGAACTCGATAAAAAAATTTTTTTCTTGTTTTTAATTAAATGAAGGAAAAGCTTGGCCTTAAAAGGAATAATGTTTTTTGGTTTAGATTTTTTTGAGAATTTAAGTAAAACAAAAGGAATAAAAAAATAAGTTAAAGGCCACGCCAATAAAACTCCTATGCCACATATTGTTCCCAAATTTGATATAGGCGCTATTTTAGATGTTGAAAGAGCAAAAAAACCTATGGCGGTAGTAAATGACGTTAAAAAAGTTGGGAAAATATTAATTTTAATAGCGCACAAAAGGGCCCAAAGACGACTTTTTTTCATCCTTGATTTGTAATAAGTGGTTAAGAGATGAATAGAATCAAGCAAACCTATGGCCATCAAAATAAGTGGGGCCATGGAAGTCACACTGTTCATAGTCATTTTTAAATGCCCCTGAATTCCTAAAAGGGCAAAAATTAAAAGAAATAAGTGGCCTAGCGGTATGAAAACGCCGAGGAAATTTCTAAATATAAAAAAAAGTAAAGTAATAAGGATAAAAAGGCCGAGAGGCATAATTAGTTTCATATCATCAACGGGAGCTTTTTTATAAGCTTCGGCCAAAACAGAATTTCCCGTCATAAAAAAACGTGTTTCTTTCGATAGAGTCGCTTTAAGAATTTCCTTTGTTTTTTTTAATGTCAGTTGGTAATCGGGAGGGTTAACCTTCTTTAAATATAAATAAATGATGGAGGTTTTAAAGTTTGAGCTTAAATAAAAGTCCCTGAAATTTTTAACAATATTTAGTTTCTTTTTACGTTCTTCCAAAAAGGCGCTGTCTAAAGACTTTAGGTCTGGAAAGAAATGATCAAAATGAATATGAGAGGATTTATAATTAGAATGATCTAGAGGTCTATGGGTGGAAAACAAAACGTTGGCCATTGACTCCGCTCTTAGAACAAGAGGGACATTTTCTAATTTTTTTGTAAGAAGATACAATTCTTTAGCATAACTTGGTGTAAAAAGACCTTTTTCATTTTCTAAAATAATAACTAAGAGGTCATCATTTCCATAATTTTCAATAAAGGAGTCATATTTATTTAAAAAGGGGTCTCCCTTTTTAAACCAGATACGATGAGAAATGTCTTTTTTTAATGAAAAAACCCCTAAACTGAAAATAAAAACGGTTAGGAGGGAAAAAGTAAATAAAATTTTATTTGATTTTATAAGAAAGGTAGGGAGTATTTTAAAGATATTGAAATTCTTCATCCATACTCCCCACTTTACCATTTAATCTTTTTACATTTTATTAGGGTTTAGGTCTGAAGAGTTCACTTTTCCATTAAGTACTCTATTAGAAATAACCATATGGGTTTCTAGTGTTTTTTTGTTTTTCCTTAGATACTCATTATTTTTCATTTCTAATCTATGAGGGCGGTATACCGTTTTACTACTTCCTGGAACTTTATATTTTTTGTATTCCTTTACGGCCATTGATTTAAGCTTTGTACTTCCTTTATAGTAAATAATTTCAATAGGAACAAACTTGTCTGTATCAATGTAGTAAACTTTTGATGTGTAGTAGCTTTTCCTTTTTGGAGTAAATTCCAGGATCGCCACTTTTCCACCCTGAGAAAACTTTCTAAATTTGTGTTTATAATTTGATAGGATATGACAAGTAAGATCTTCAACACTCGCTTCACTTCCTAAGAATTTAGAAGATTTACTAAAATTACTATTTTTCCAAGAAAAAGAAACACTTCTTTTTGATCCCGGAAATTTAATCATGTGAATATCTTCTTTACCGTTTCTAGTTTCAACATAAACTTTCGTTTTGTCATTTAAAGTAACCATGGCCTTTCCTTGACCTTTTCCACCGGCAGTTTCTTGTGTAATGGCCTTTCCTTTTACTATTTTAAAAGGATTATTATCATCGTGATAATATTTCAATTCTAAATCATAAGTTTCTGTTTTATAAACTAGGTTTTTTTTCTCTAACATTTCAGCGATCTGTTTTCCTGACTTATTTTTAAAGTCACTCATAGCCCCATAAAGACTTGAGGTTAATGTAAAACTTAATAGAGACACCTTCATTAAATTTTTTAATACCATGTAGACTTCCTTGTTGATTAGTAATTCCTATTTATTTTCCTTTTCCTACTGCTTCTCTTCCATTATGTTCACAAACTTCAATTATTGAATCATCAGATCCCCACCCAGTTTTTAAAAAACGATAATAACATCTTAAAGAGGTCGGTGAGAAAAAGTTTAAAAAAGCAAAAATTTTATTACCCATTAATAGTTTATTAAAAGTTCTGTTGGCAACAGCTATGGTTGTGTCTTCATTGTCGACAGCATGCCACCACCACTGTGGTGACAGGACAACGTCGCCTGGGGAAAGCGTAAATTTATATTTTGGAATATAAGGCCAAAGGGTATATCCCTCCTTTTCCAGTTCTTCGTCAGACTTCCAATAATCAAGTGCGCTATTTGAATAAAACATATCTTCTCTAACGTCTGGATAACACCCTATCGTATGGTGAGGGTGAACAAAGGTCCACTTTTTATGGCCATAAACATTAATAAAAAAGTTGATTCCTGAAGCACAATGGAGACCAGTTCTACCATTTTTACCAGTAATAAATAATTGAGTTGATTGAAGCTCTTGTCTTTTTGTAAGACAACAATACTCTTCAATCTTAGGGATATTAAGATCTTCTCTAAGTTCAGGATTATTATTGAAAATATTTTCTAAGAGAGTCCCCTGAAGAACACCTCCACTTTCAATGTTGTCAACTAGCTCACTTAAAGTCCTATTAACATAAATATAGCCTTCAGAATCTAGTCTGTCACTTTCACGCCTAACAGGGACGACTTCATCTTTATAGTTTTCCTTTAAAAACTGAGGTGACCATTTTTTTGTACAATCCCAATCTTTTGCAAAACCCTCAATAATAACTGGTGAATTTGTCTTAATGGCAATCTCTTTGAATTTTTCTGAATCAATTTCGCTTGCTTTAAAACGAGGTGGTGTAATATACCCTTTTGGTTTACCATGCTTTTTATAATCCTTAAGGATTTTGTTTTCAACTTTTTTCTGAGTTTTAATTAACAAATTTTTACCAAAATAATGCCTTGTTAAAAAGCAGGCCCACCATTGAAAAAGGTTCCATTTACTTGTTTTAGGATACGCCGTTGGCATTCCATTAAAAGATAATCTTTTAGGGTTCATTAAAATTAAAAAAAGATTCCAGGTATTTTTAATCAAGTCTTTTTTCATTTAACTTATAGCTCCGTTAAATTGTTATTTTTTCAGGAAAAACACTTTTTACTCTTTTTCTCTTTTTTAAAATAACCATAGGTCCATCTTTCACACCCATTGTGAAGGATAGAAAGGGTTTTGGGAAAGATCCTATACAAGACCAGTCAAATGACTTTAATAAGACACTTAAAAAAAGACTCATTTGCATCATAGAAAGATTTGAGCCTATACAAGTGTGTGGGCCTAAGCCAAAAGGCAAGAAAGCATCTTTTTCTATTTTTTTATTTTTATCAAAACGATCAGGTCTAAAATCAGCAGCATTTTTCCAATACTTTTCATTTCTGTGAATAAAGTAGGGCGAAAAAACAATCATTTGACCAGGCTTAATTTTGTGTCCACCTAAAATATTTTCTTTTATCGACTTTCTCGTTATAAGCCATACGGGCGGTGATAGTCTAAGAGACTCATTTATAATTTGCCTTAAGTAATCTAAGAGTTCTAATTCTTTAAAAGAAGGAAAAAGACCTTTAATCTCTCTATCTAAAAGTTTTTGAATTTTATCTTTTTCAGAGGTGTTTTTGGAGAGGTGAAAAAAAGTCCAAACAAGTGCATTTGAAGTCGTTTCATGACCAGCAATAATAAGGCTTAGTATTTGATCAAGAATTAAAGGAGTAATTTCATCTGGGTTCTTATCAAGTATTATTTGTAAGAGGTCTTCTCTTTTCTGTTTAGTTGACATTCTTTTTTCAATAATTTTTTTTAAAATATCTATAAAACCGTCCCTCGCTTTTTTAACTTTCAAATTAAGGGGAGTTGGGATTTTTGATGAAGAAAAAATAGGAATGGGAGGAGAGGCAACATACTCATTAAAAACTTTTGTTATCTTTCTTATTTCCAGAAGATGTTCTTTTAAGTCATCGCTTAAAATAATTTCACCTATAATTTTAAGTGTTAGGTTAAAGAACTCTTCAGAAAGGTTAAGAGCAACCTCTTTTTCTGCATATTTGTTCCAAATATCTAATGTTTGGGACATATTTCTAAAAATTATAGGAAGAAATTTACTAATATTATTTTTGGAAAAGAAAGGAGAAAAAGACTTTTTCTGATCCCTCCAATTTTTCCCCTCACTCGTTAGCATCCCCTGACCTAGTATGAATCTAAATCTGTCATAAAGAGGGTTTTCTTTATTATAATTAGTTCCCGTTTTATCCAGCACCTGTTTAACTAATTTTGGATTACCCACATAGGTAAAAGAGAGGAACCCTTTATAATGACAAAACTCGCCTTTTTTATCAATTTCCTCAAAAAAAGACAAAGGATCATTTATAGATGATCTTGTTTTCCAAAAGGGTCTTATTTTTACAAGGTTTATATTTTCCAATTCAAGCCCTTAATCGTTAATAATTAAAAGTGTACATAGAGAAGGACATACCGGCAGCGGCCATCCAGCCTGCTACAAGGTCTTTTCTTTTCAACGCATTTTCCTCAATTGCCATACTCATGGCTCCAGGAATTGAACCTGTCACAAGGTTTCCTGTTTCTGGAAAAATAAAATACAACGGAAGATTTAACTCTTCTTCCTTTGAAATATCACTCCAAACCTTTTTAGCGTGAGAATGAGGGAAAATTATATCAATATCTTTGAGGGGAACAGCTGAAGAATCTAAAATATCAATGAGGGCCTTTTTACCTGGGACCTCCATTTTTCTACCAAAAGAAGTAAATACCCCTTTCCCATTCATAGCAACACTTACACCATTCATATTTGTTTCTTGTTCATTAAAATTTTCGAGAGGGCATATACACAAATCAGCATGCTCAGGCATTCCCAAGAATTTATAATTCCAATCTTCACCTTCATTTGAGAGAAGAGTGGCTGTTGATCCTTCCCCTAATGTATATGATGGGAACTTCCATTCAAATTCTTCTGGAGACTTTACGTGAAAGGCATTCTGTCCCCACATTCCTTCATGAATCATGTATTCAGCAGTCACAACTAAGACTTTTCTATAATCTGGTGATTTTAATAAACTTTGAGAAATTTGAGTGGCCCTGGACCAACTATTACAGGCTTCTAAAATGTCAAAACATTCGGTTTTCTTCAAACCTAAAGCTTTTGCTAGTAGATAGCTTTCGTTTGGCTCTGCAACTTTCCTATCAACACTTGAATAAATCAGAAGATCAATTTCTTCCGGATGAGTATTGCTCTTTTCTAAAACCTCTAAAATGGCTTTTTCGGTATGCTTTTTAAACGTGTTTTCTCCGGGAGCCGCCCACCTTCTATTTTGGGCACCACAAAGACCAAGAAAAAACTTTACCTCCCGAAGAGATTTTTCTAAATCTCCCTTATAAGAGTTTTTACTTTTTTCTCTTATATAATCTAGGATATCATCATTAGAGATTTGCCGCTCAGGAAGTGACAAAGCCACAGCTTCGATTTTCATAACTTTCCTTTGATTGCTATTTAGAAAAGGGTCGGCAAAAAATAGTTTTAACTTTTTTTAATTGATAAAAATAAAAGATTAGAGGCAAAAAATTCTAGTAGGTTTTGATATCTATTCTTTTTTATATCCTCTTACGTGAACCATTCCAAAAAATAAGATTTGAAAGAAATGGTATCCCCTAAAAGGCTCCCTTCTTAGTTTTTTAACGAAAATAAAGTACTGAATTAGGTGAATAATAAAAAAAATGACAAGTAAAGAAGCAAGGTTTTCATTTAAAAAAGGAGAAAAATTAATTGAAAGATTGGTTAAAACAAAAGTAAAAGAAACTGCCCATAAGATTGACAGGAATATTTTTCCGATAATCACCATTTTTCCATTCCTTTTTTAAATTCTTCTTTTCAAAGATTAAAAATTTAATCTTACCGATAAATCTTAAAATTTTAAAGGGACTCCATTTTATGAAATATGAAATTAATAAGGTAATTATAGGTCATAGCAATACTTTTCATGACCCATCTTTAGCGGTTTGCTACAAAGATAAAATCTATGCTGAAGGACTTGAAAGGCTTTCCCAAAATAAGCGGTCTCTTTTTTCTGTAGGAGACCTCCATTCATTAAAAGGGCTAAAAAAAACTTTAAAAGAAAGAGGAATTCCTATTGAAAATCCAGTTGAACTTACCTTAAGAACTACCTGGAAACCTCCCTTCTATATAAGAGGCCTTGCCAAAATTTTTAACTCAATTTATAGAAGAGTTGCCTTTTTTAATAAAAAAAGACCTTTTTTATTTGATGATTGCCAGTCATTTACGGCCCTAGCAAGATATTCTCAAACTTGGTATTTAAAAGGTTTACCGGTCGTTCTTTTTCAATTAAGAAAGTTTTTATGGGGGGATTATCTTCATAAAGTTTCTCACAAAAAAACAACCCATCACCTTACCCATGCTGCCAATGCCGTTTATACATCCACCTTTAATCAATGTGCCGTCATGATACTCGATGGAGCAGGAGAAGAAATATCCTGTTCTTTTTATCATTTTAAAAATAATAACTTCAAACTCATTTATAAAAGCAGGGCAAGTTTGGGTTATCTTTATGCGGCAGTCACAGAATGCTGCGGTTTTTCCTGCCTGCATGGAGAAGAGTGGAAAGTTATGGGGCTCAGTGCTTATGGAAAATTCAATCAAGAAATTTATTATTTTTTTAAAGAAAAAATGAAAGTTAAGGGAATTAAACTTAGAACAAATTTTGGCCCTAGAGACAAAGCAAAACTCAATAAAATAGTAGGCGGATTTAGAAAACCGGCGGATAAGGACGTTTTGAAATCCGCTGATCTTGCTTATAACTTTCAAAAGGCCTTCTCAGATACTGTGATCGAATTGGCCAACCAATTACAAGTGAAAACTGGTGAAAAGAACCTAGCCTATGGAGGCGGTTGCGCACTTAATTCTTTAACAAATGGAAGAATCTTGGAAGAGGCTGGGTTTGATCAAATTCACATACCTTCTGCCCCAGGTGATGATGGAAACTCTTTGGGTGCCCTTTTATACCAAAAGTATCATATTAATAAAATGAAAAGGTCTTTAAAGTGGCCAGTTCTTGGTTCCTCGCCCTATTTAGGGTCCGAACCAGACATAGATTACCTTAAAAAAATTTTAGACTACAGAGGAGTTAATTTTCAAGAATTTGATAATAAAAACTTACTCACTAAAAAGGTGGCCACCCTTTTGGCCAATGGAAAAATTTTAGGATGGGTTCAGGGAAGGGCGGAATTTGGGCCAAGGGCCCTTGGAAACCGTTCCATACTGGCGGATCCTAGAAAGAAAGAAATGAAGGAAAAAATTAACTCACGAATTAAAGGAAGAGAGTTTTATAGGCCTATAGCCCCCTCGATTCTTCATGAATTTGGGCAAGATTATTTTAAAAATTATGTTAAAACCCCCTATATGGAAAAGGCCCTTTTCTTTAAAGAAAGTGTTAGGTCACTGGTACCAGCTGTTGTCCATAAAGATGGAAGTGGAAGGCTTCAATCTGTGCATAAAGAGTTAAATCCCCTTTACCACCAATTGATTTCAGATTTTTATCAAATAACAAAAGTACCTATTTTGGTAAACACGAGTCTTAACGTTATGGGACGGCCTATTATTCACTCTATAGAAGATGCCTTAACAACGTTTCTTACTACGGATTTAGACTACTTGGTTATTGATAATTTTCTTATTAAAAAGAATTAACTTTTTAAGGAATAAATAATGAAAGTTTTAGTTACTGGAGCGACTGGTTTTTTAGGACAGAGAACCTGTGAAATTTTAAAAAAAGACTTTAATCATTTAAGTGGCCTAGGAAGGAATGAAAAAAAAGGAAGGGAACTTTTAAATAAAGGCGTCCACTTTTTAAAAGCCGATTTAACTGATTATAAAAAAATGGAAAGTATTGTGAATGGCTTTGACCATATTGTTCATTGCGGTGGTTTATCTTCTCCTTGGGGAAAAAGAAAAGATTTTTTAGAGGTTAATTATAAAGCGTCTTCAAACCTCGCCCAATTGGCCCAAAAATACAAAATTAAAAAGTTTATTTTGATTTCTAGCCCTAGTGTTTACCATAGCTCAAAAGATTTATTGGATATCAAGGAAAGTGACCCCATTACCACTAGACCACTCAATGATTATATTGAATCAAAAATTAAAGCCGAAAAAAGTGTTTTAGAAAACTTTCCCAACGCCATTATTCTAAGGCCTAGGGCCATTATTGGCCCCGGAGATGAGGCCATTTTCCCAAGGTTAATAAGGGCCAATAATAAAGGACGATTGAGGACTATTGGAAAAGGTAACAACCTAACTGACCTTACTTATATAGATAACGCCGTTGAGGCCATTAGGTGTGCACTTTTCTCAAAAGACATTGCCAATGGACAGATTTTTAATATTTCAGATGGTAATCCACAAAAACTTTGGTATATTATTGATCACGTTTTCAATCAATTGGGTCTTAAAAGAGACCCTAAGCTCATATCTTACCACTTTGTTTATGCTTATTGCTTTTTAAGTGAAATTGTACACAAATTTTTTCTTAACAACAAAGAGCCAGTCCTAACGAGGTACACTTGTAATCTCTTTGCAAAATCCCAAACTTTAAATATTAAAAAGGCAAAAAAAATCCTAGGCTATCAACCAAAAGTCAACACAATGGAAGGGATAGAGAAGTTTATAAACTCTTATAAAAAAAGTTGAGTTTACTTTTTTTAATCAATTAAAAATTAAGTATAACAAAATTTTGATGACCCAAAATCCAAATCATAATCGTAACTTTCAAGTCCCCTAAAGATAAGGTATTCTAATTAAATGAAAAGAAAAAAACCTCCTTCAAAAAGAGTTTACCACTACGAAATAAATGAAGAGGGAGAGCTCCTTTTTGAAGGAAGGCCTCTTTTAGATGAGAAGACTATAAGCTTTTTTTTGCGCCATTTAAAACCTGTAGATGAAAATGACTCAGATGCTTTTCCCCTAATTGAAGGTAAAACTCTCCCTCAATATGTCGTCTACTGCCAGGGAGAAAAGAATTTCGTCACATGCCTTGATACACCTCTCGTTACCACTTCGTTGGATATTATAAAAAGTAAGGAAGGTAAAATTCTCTCAGTTACACTGATTTTTAGGGGAGGTATTAAAGAGATCCTCAACCCCAAAACACTTAGCATTGACACAAATAATATTCTTTATTTTATGGCGCTGAAGGGAAAAGTTAAGGGCAGGTTTTCAAGAAAATGCTATATTGAAATCACTAACTTTATCTTTGAAAAAGATGGCGTCTATATCCTTGAAATTAATGATAAAACCTATCCCATTAAGCCGGGAGTTTTATAGGGAAAAAAATCGCCTTATGGTAAAATAAAGAGTAAAAAAGATCCTGCACCATAAGAGAAGATATGAAAGACCCGGTCAAAAAAAGAACACTCTATACTATAAAACTCAGCTTAGGACTACTAACGCTTACAGTCGTACTCGCCCAATTTGACCAAACAGAGATGGATGGCCCTTCTGAAAACAGCAGGTCACTTGCTTCTGTCAATAAAAGTAAAAATCAAGGCCCAAAAACCCCTGGCCACTGGAAAAGGTTTAAAACAATGTCTAAAAAAGAGCTCAAAGAAAAACTGACGGATTTAGAATACAAAGTCACTCAAGAAGACGGAACTGAAAGACCTTTCTCAAATAAATATTGGGATAATAAAAAGGCAGGAGTTTACGTTGACGTTGTTTCTGGGGAACCCCTCTTTAGTTCTCTAGATAAATACGATAGCGGAACAGGTTGGCCTTCATTTAGTGCTCCTCTAGAAAAAGAAAACCTAAAGCTGAAAGAAGACAATAGCCTTTTTATGAAAAGGACAGAAGTCCGTTCAAAGCATGCCGACAGCCACCTTGGACACCTATTTAACGATGGCCCTCAACCAACAGGGCAGCGCTATTGCATCAACTCAGCATCTCTTCGCTTTATTCCAGTAGAAGACCTTGAAAAAGAAGGCCTTAAGGAATATCTAAGCCTTTTTAAAAAAGAGTAAGGAAGTATTCCTCATACAAAGTTTCATTCAAACGTTTATTCGCTTCAATTTCATTAAAAATCCCCGATAAAAGGATTTTTAAGTTTAAACAAATCCGAGATAATTTCCTTTACCAATTTTGTTATTCGTAAACATTTATCATTTTCTATACAATAAAGGTTTACTAAGTTTTATCAATGAAAAAATTAAAAAAAACAAATAATTAGCAAGATTTTACAATAAGTATTTCCTTTAATGATACTTAACTTTCCAATTTTTTTCTGTAGGTTTTTTTCTAATATAAAAATCTGAAACCCTTTTTCTGTTAAAATACTAGGTAAAAAAATATCCATAAACACACATCTTTACCAAGGAGACTTGAAGTTATGAAAGAATTACTTCTTAAATCAGGAGATCATGTAGCTATTTCCTTTTGGGTCATTTCCATGGCCATGGTAGCGGCGACAGCTTTCTTCTTTCTAGAAAGAGACAGAGTCTCAGAAAAGTGGAAAACTTCTCTGACCATTGCAGGCTTGATAACAGGTATAGCAGCTTGGCATTATTTTTATATGAGAGAAGCATGGATGCTTACTGGCGGACAATCCCCAACAGAAATTAGATATGTCGATTGGTTTATAACTGTCCCCCTTCAAATTGTAGAATTTTATGTGATCTTAGCTGCAGTAACGACCGTAGCATCAGGCCTTTTCTGGAGACTGCTGGTCTCCTCAACAGTAATGCTTGTAGCGGGTTATTTAGGAGAAACCCAAGCAATGAATGTAACTCTTGCTTTTGTCATAGGAATGGCAGGGTGGCTTTACATTATTTACGAAATCTTCGCTGGAGAGGCTAGTAAGGTTAATGCCGCTAGCGGAAATGCTTCTAGCCAAAAAGCATTTAATACATTAAGGCTTATCGTAACTATTGGTTGGGCAATCTATCCCATAGGTTATGCCATCGGTTACCTAGGAAGTGGGGCCGATGCTGGAACAATGAATTTGGTATATAACCTAGCGGACTTTGTTAACAAGATTGCCTTTGGTATGGCCATTTACGCTGCTGCTGTGACTGATAGTAAGAATTAAAGATAGCAATTTATTAAAAATGACCATGAAAAAAAGGGAGCGACAGCTCCCTTTTTTTATTCTTTTATATAATTTACACAAAACAGGAGGTTTATCTCACAAAATTTTTTTATCAATTATGAAATTAATCCTTAGGTCCTTGAACTCGGAAAAGGGCCTGGCCCAGGTCAACTTGCCCTTTGATTTTAAAGACTCTTCCCCTTACAAGGACTTGATTTTTGTTATTAAGAGTTGCTTGCCCACCAAAACTCGGTCCTTCGGGAGCAAAGATAACTCCCTCCCCTTGATCCAAAGAGATTTTCTGATTTTCAGACAGAAGGATCCTCATTGAATTGGTCCCCGCAAGGTAAATATGGCGCTTACCGTTATCACCAATCCCCCTAAAAACGACGTGCCCCAAGTCATTTATACTCGGAGAGAAAAACTCAATTTTCTTAACTCCATGGGCCCCCTCTTTTGAAATAATAGTGAAAGTCCCTTCAAACTTTTGCCTTACAAGCGCCCTTTTTCCATCTTTTAAATAAGCAATAAAGGCCATCCATTGTCCATCAGAAGAAGCGGCCATTGAGTTATCAAACCGCTTAAAAAGGGAGGCTGAATCGATGTCAGTATCCTTGTGGAGGACAAGAGGTCCTTTATCAATTCCTTCAAAAGAGTAAAAGCGGAGAGAGTCCGGACGCTTTTCTTCCCACTCTCCTGGCCCACCTTCTCTCACCTTAACTAAGAAGCCTTTTACTCCAACAAGCTTTGGGCCAAAAAGATAGCTTAGACCTTGTTCTTTTCTCTGAGAAAGCTTTTCGATTAAATGGTCTTCTCCTAAGCAATAAATTGATTGGCCATCATTTGACTTATTGCTCCTAAAGAGGATGAATCCTTCATCGTTGATTTGAAAATGAGAACCTCTTTGAATAATGTCCACATAATTTTTTAACGGTCGTGAGAGGGACTTGGTTTTCTTACTATAGACAAAGACATTCTTTGTTCCAGACAGGCCAAACTCACTAAAAACCACGTCACCTTTTTGATTTATAGAGGGATCACTTAGGATCGTATCCTCTGTAGCGGTATAGAGAATCATTCCTTTCTTCTGATCACTTCCCTTGTACCACAAAGCTGAAAGCCACTTTCCTTTTATAAAAGTCATAAAAGAAAAAGCATAATCTCCAGAATCATTTTGGGCAGTGTGAGAGTTCCTCATGGTTGACATGTTTGGAAACTGAAAACCTTTATGTAGGTCTGCTCTTAGAAGGAGGCTTGTTGGGAAATGACCTTCACCTTTTTTTACAAGAGGAAGAGTTGAAGACCCCCAAAAAGGAAAAACCAAAAAAGTGAATCCTAATATAAAAAATATTTTTTTTAAAAAAAGTCTTCTCATAAGCTTACTCCTGTTTTTTAACAAGAGTTTAAACTTTAAGAAAAAAATATAGCAAGAAAAAAAGCAGTGATGATTGATTATTCAATTTTTTCAAGACGTATAATAAAGTTTGTACCTTTATTAAGCTCAGTGATAACCTCGATTGAACCTCCAAGGCTTTTAATATTTTTCTTGACGACGTCCATTCCAATTCCTCTTCCCGATATATCTGTCAATTTTTCTTTTGTGCTTAGTCGAGGTTCAAAGATAAGATTGACTTTGTCTTGGTAACTTAAACTTGCTTTTTCAGCGTTCTTTATAATACCGCGCTCAATGGCTTTATCTAAGACTTTATCAAATTTGATACCGCCACCATCATCAGATATGCTTAATGAAAGCCCCCCTGATTTCTCTTTTGATAGTGTTACCTCGAGTTTTCCAAAAACATCCTTACCTAAACTTTTTCGAATCTCTGGTGCTTCAATACCATGATCAATAGAGTTTCTCACCAAATGTATAATTCCATCCTTTAAAATTGTTAACTTTTCTTTAGGTAGGGAAGCTTGATCACCTTTCATAACGAACTTAACCTTTTTACCTAAACCTTTACCCATTTCTGTTGCCATTGAACCAAGCTTTCTTAAAGAATACTTAACTGGTATGTCTTCAAGATGTTTTAAGAATTTATCCATTTCGTCCCAGTTAGGTATCTCCCCATCATCCCATCTATCTTTTAGATGAGATTTGAGTCCTTCAAAATTCTCCATTAAAACATCTACTGTATTTGGTTTTCTACTCTGTTCACTATCCTCATCCAAATAAACATAACTTCTTAAAACTCTCATAAAATCTAAACTTTGAAGATAAGGAAAAATATTTAAATGTCTTGAATTAATGATTTCCTTTAAAGTCTCTATGCTTTCTCCTTGAATTTGATTGTTGGAAGTTATTAACTCAAAGTTTTCATAGTTAAAAAGGTTTTTTAGACCAAGAAAAAGTTCACCTAAAGACGACTTCGAATCTTGTTTTGGTATTAACCTTTCCAACAATTCTCGTCCTTTAAAGTCTTTGTCATCAGAGGCTTCTAATTTTTCTAAAACAAGGAGAAAATCCTCCATAAGAAAATTTTCTTGATTATTAATTTTTTCAAATATCGTAAAAAGAATGGGACCGTTCTGAGTATCGCTTCTCAAACGGATCTTTTTTATGATCTCACTTCTTTTCAAATGGTCTTTATCTTCATCAAAATAGGAGATAAGCGTATCTCTTAATTGAAAATCTACACTTTTTTCAATATCAATTTGAATGATCCACTTTAAATAAAGCCATATGCTATTAAAAGCCCTCTTTATCTTATTTTTTTCAGAGTCTGAACTCCCTCCAAAAAAATCATACACGGACCTAATAATAGATGGGGAAAAATGAAATCTAAAGTTGGAAGCCCTTGTATTAAAAAGGTAAATTCTATTTATTATGGACTTTTGGTCTTCAGATCTGCCATTAAAATATAAAGAAGCTATTTGAATAAATTCTGAAATTAGCTCCGTCCACTGATCAGAGGCTAATACGAGAGGTTTAAAATCCACTGACTTTAAATAAAGGTTCCTGGCCAAATTTATGACCTCATTATAAGCTGACTCCAATCGTTCATGAGTACTCTCATCTTCTTTATCAATACTTGGGGAAAAGTCGTAAATGACACCTTCCAATTGGTGAATTGATTCACTTAAAGACTTTAAATTTAAGGCCCTACTCAATCCTTTAAGACCGTGTAAAACTCTAACTAAGGATGAAAGAATCTGCTCTCTTATATCTTCATCCAAGTCAACAAGCTTTTTCCATAAATCCTTTATCCCCTCAGGTTCATAACCAGTATTTCTTGATTGGAAATAAATTTGAGCGATCCAATATTCAAAATCGAGCATAAGTTCATGTATTTCATTTTTAAAGCGTATTTCATCTTGAGATTCCACTCCAAAAAGATCTCGTGATACCATAAAATACTCGGAGACCTGCCCCCTAAGATCATAAAGAGATTTTAAGGAGTTCTCTAAAACATCTTTTACCTCCTCTTCTTTTTGAAAAACTTCTAAAACACCTTCTACCTCGTGGGACTTTTTAGAAATAAGAGAAAGGCCAAAAATTCGAGAGTTTCCTTTTAAAGTATGGCAGTTTCTAAAAATTATATCTAAAGACTTTTGACCTGACTCTCCTTCAAGTTGCTCGCTTCTCATTCTTTTTAATTCATCAATAGAGAGTTGGAGAAGCTCGTAACTATCATCAAAAAAGTTCTGAAGGTCCTCTTTTTTATTTCCTGCGAGTTCTTGAATTACACCGGCTTTTTTAGAAACTTCCTCTTTCTGTTCTTTCATTTTTTGTTCAAGGGCCTCCACATCCGAGATGTCTTCTACGACATACATAAGCTTTAAAAGGCTGCCCTCATTATCAAAAATCGGGTTATTACTAATCTTTAAAACTTTATTTTCACCCTTTTCTGTTTTTTTACTTTCTGTATTTACAATGAGCCTCGTGGGTAATTGGTCTTTTAAAAGGTCAAATTGGAGGTCGTCAGCCCCAAAGATAACCGACAAGGCCATCTCAAGACCACCAAAGGACTCTTTTCTTCGGTCCATCCCCTTATAAAGAACATCATAAATAGACTTACCTATAATTTTTTGACCAAAAAGAGTTTCAGAATAAAAAGAGACAGGTGCAATTACCTCCTTCTCACGACCGATACAGAAAACAGATTGCCTCATATTGTCCATGAGGCCTGCGACTTCTTTTTCAGACTTTTCAGCTCTTTCTCTTGCTTCATGAGCTTGCTTGGTCTGCTTTTTAACTTCTTTTTGCAGATCTTTAGAAAGCCTCTCTGCTGTTTCATAAGCATTTGAAAACTTTACCGAGAGGATATAACTTTGGGATAAAATCCAAAAAAGAAAACCAAATTGGGTTAATTTAATTTCGAGATTAATTACGTTAAAAATGATTAAGACATCCATTAATACAGTAAAAAACCAAATCCCCATTGAAATTAAGCAATAACCAGCAAACTTATCTTTTTTAAAGTGGAGTATCACAAAACGTATGATTCCAAATAAAATCGTTCCTAAGGCATTTATTTGCATGGGAATAAGAAAAGGCATTTTAGTAAAAACAGAAGCGGGAAAAACGACAACAATCAAAGAGAGAAGAATTGAAAAGACAAAAGAAATTTTAAAAAACTTTTGAAAACTCCCCGTAAAAATTTCTTTTAAAAAACCTGCAAAAAGAAAAGGAGTCAATGAAAGACCCAAAAACTCCAACTTAACTGATATTTGGTGGGCCCAATAAGAAGGTGCCATAAAAAAGTATTGGTGGTCATTTATAATCGTATGCCTAAAAAACATAAAAAGGCAGATCAAGGAAAAATAAAGAGCGGCCTTATCCCCTCTTCTTTTCAAGAAAAGTCCAAAATGGTAGAGCACCATAATGAGAAGCATTCCTGAAGAGAACATTTTAAAATAATCCATCTTAATATTGGATTTAGAGTAAAACCTTGGAGCTATCGCCACCCCACCATCTCTATATCCGAAGTTCGAGGCGTGAATCAAAAGAGTGAAATCACCTTTTTCTAAAACGACTTTTTGCTTCTTCGTTGACAAAAGCTGTGGTAATTCTTTGTCCACTTTATTACCAGGAATTCCAGCTTCAAAAATAACGTCCGCTCGCCCCCCTTGAATAAGAAAAACTTTAGATGTTTGCTTAACCCGCCCTGGATAAAAATAAAGGGCCATTTTTTGAGGGACACCTTTTACACGAAGAAGATAGCTGCCAAAACCTTTTGGTGCCATCAATTCATTTCCAAACTCACTCTTTTTCCAGGAACTTGGCACTTTTAAAAAGCCGTCTTCTTTGGGAATTGCACCTGAAAGAACAGACTTTGGGTCCAAAAACTTATTCCAGTAAAATGACCATTCTCCCTTTAAGTCAATTGTTTTTAATCCATCATTCTTTCTTTTTGATAAGTCGAGGATGCCTCTTTCAAACTCTTTCTCTTTTTTAGAAAAATCATTAGCGAAGCCAGAACCATGAAAAAAGAAACAAAGTATTAAGGCACATAAAAAAGCGGCCTTCTTTTTTACAAAAAAAATTTGAAAAAAAAGCAAAGAAGCCTTCACTCAAAAACCCTCAAAGTTTTGTGATATTAATGGCTTCTATTCTTTTCGGTGCTGATTTTTAAAGTTTAAGTTCTTTCCCAACGAGGTTTTTTAATATTTTTCCCAAGTCAGTATTAGATACCAAACTTCCAAGCTTGGTTTTTCCGATGAGAGAATTTGAAGTATCTAAGAATAGGAGAGGGACAGGTGTGTTTGTATGTGTGCCAGTCCCCCAAACGGTGTTTTGCTTTTCTGAAAGCATAAGACCTAAATTATTCGCATGGGCATCACCTGGGTAAACGTAGAAGCTCTTTAGTGGACCCTCAACTTTTGGTATTCTTTTTTTGCTTAGGTATTTATGGTTTTTAACCCAGAAGTTATTATCTTCAACTTCCATAATTTTTCGGGCCTCTTCCATGGTTATTTTAAAAGAGGTATTTTTCTCAACAAGCCATATTAAGTGATCCAACCCTTTTTTAGAGTCTTTAAATTCTTTTATAATTTCAACCAAAGTCTTTTTCTGATGGTAAATTCTATCGAGGAGAGAAAAGGGACCAAAATTAAAATTTGGCTTAAAAGGGCTATTCTTATATTCCTCCTCTTGAAGTTTTCTAGAGCCTACCACATTACTTTTTGAATAACTAAAGCCAAAGGAACCTGTTTCATGATCTGCCGTAACAATAACAACAGTATCCTTTCTTCCTTTTACCCACTCCAAGACAGCAGCGATGGCCTCATCAAATTTAACCATTTCATTTAACATTGTGCCCGCATCGTTTTGATGACCGGCCCAATCAATTTGACCAGCTTCAACCATAAGAAAAAAACCTTTAGGATTTCGCTCTAAAACATTCAAGGCCTTTTTAGTCATGTCTTTTAAAGTTGGAAAAATTCTTTGAGGGTTATTTTTTTTAATTCTATGAGAAAGGCCATTTTCCATTCCTGAATAGGAAAAAAGACCTAACAGTTTATTGCTTTTAACCTCAGACTTTTCCAGTTGGTCTCTATCAAAAACCAGTTCGTGCCCACCTTTTTGGGCCTTTAGCAAGAGGTTCACTTCATCTTTACGCTTTGATTTGAGTTTAAAATGTTCACTATTAGGTCCAATTAAATCCTTTAATGATTTTGTAACCTCATTGTCTTTTCCTACGCTTTTTGGAATCCAATGCCTTAAACCACCTCCCAATAAAACGTCGACATTTCTAGAGTTTACAATTTGCTTGGCAATTTCATTTTCAAGACTTCGATGAGGAACGTGAGAAGCAAATGCAGCAGGAGTTGCATGAGTTAACCTTGTATCAGTAACAAGACCGGTTGACTTTCCACTATTTTTAGCTTGTTCTAAAACAGTTTCAACTGGCCTCCACTTTGTATCAAGGCCCACAACTTCGTTAAGAGTTGGAACACCCGTTGCAATCTGAGATGCAGCACTTGCAGAATCGATAACAATAGCACCAGAAGGGTTATGTGTCATAAGCCCCATCCTTCCATAGGGGTGGCCTGCTATTTTTTCAAAAGAAGTTTTTCTCCCCTTGTAAAAAGACCCAGGAGCCTTTTGAGCATAAGCTAACAGAAGTCCTAGTTGTTGAGGGCCCATTCCATCACCAATGAAAAGGATAACGTTTTTGGGCTTCGTCGCATTTTCATTTTGGACCAAAGGTTTGCTTAGGCGACCTGTCTGACAGCTAAAAAGTAAGGAAGTTAGTAAGACAATACGAAAACAAAAAAACTCCAAGAGTGACTTAATATGATGCCTACTCACCTTTTTATCCTTTGTAAAAACCAACTTGAACCAGTTTTTGGGTCAAACTAGGTTTAAAAGTTCTTTAGCGCAAGTAAAAAAGAGAATAGCAGTGCAGCAAGAGGGCACAAAAGCAGAAAAAAAAGAGAAAGGTTTTCTGAATTAAAAAAAGTCATAGGTTGATATTTAACAGAAAAAACAACAATGGGTCTAGGGTAATTTTTATCGTAAAACTATGGGCTCAATCACACCACAACGCAAAATAACTTTAAAGAAAAATAATTATTTCAAAATAGGCAATTCAATTTTGAAAATTGTTCCTTTACCTAAAGTCGACTCTACTTTTATAAGGCCATCAATTTTTAAAGCTTCCTTTTTAACAACATCCATTCCCACGCCCCGACCACTTACTTCAGAAACTTCGTCCCTTGTAGAAAAGCCCGGTTCAAAAATGCATTGTATGATCTCAGAATCATCTCCCTTAACCATTGGATGTTCTTTAAAGTCAGGTAGATTTAAAGCTTTTTCCCTTATCTTTTTAGGGTCAATGCCACCACCATCATCTTCTATATAAATTGAAAAACGAGAAATTCCCTCCTCCTTAAATGATATTTTAATGGAAGCTTCAATGTCCTTTCCCTTATCTTCTCTCTCTTCCCTCGATTCAATTCCGTGATCAACGGCATTTCTAAAGACATGGAGAAGGCCAGAAAAAAAGCTTTTGTATTTTTCTGGATTAATATGAATATTTGTTTCTTCAATTGAAATATTAACAACCTTATCCTGGGTTTGGGCCAATTCTTTTGTTGGTTCTACAAATTTCCTAAAAGAATCCGCTACATTTTTTAAGATCAAGTTTTTTGAAATGCTACTGTAAAAACTTAAAAGCTCATTTTTAGCTTTTTGTAAATCTTCCGCCCCTTCACTTGAGTTAATAGCATTATTAGCAACCTCAACAAGCTTCCTGTTTTCTTTTAAAAACTTTTT
The DNA here is from genome assembly GCA_002474345.1 of Bacteriovoracaceae bacterium UBA7317. Taxonomy (GTDB): domain Bacteria; phylum Bdellovibrionota; class Bacteriovoracia; order Bacteriovoracales; family Bacteriovoracaceae; genus UBA7317. The sequence continues at coordinate 51,992 of DKQD01000003.1, read as the reverse complement.
AAATTGAAAATCAATATCATTGATTGAACCGGAAACGACCCTTGCCATTGTCTCATCCCAAGCGCCACTTTTTTTGTAATTATCTAAATTGGTCTCAAGGTTATGGATTCCCTTAACAACATCATTAATCTTAAAAGAGGCAAAACGGGCCTTTAAAGTATGAACCGCCCGGAATAATGATTCTGGGCCTTTTAAAAAGGCTTCTCTTGAAAGCTCTTCAAAGGTTTCCTGAGACTCAGTCATTAAATCCAAAAACTCCAGAGGTCTTTCCAAAAGGTTATTAATCATAATGACTTTATCTCGTTCTAACTCAGACCTTTCTTCTACCTCTTTTTGGGCAGTAATATCTGTAGCGATACAAACGACCCGCTCAATTTTTTTGTTAGACCCCTCTTCATAAATTGGTCTAAAGTGAAGAGAAATGGCCTTTCCTTCTATTTTACTAAATTCCTTTGGGGCCAGCCCAAGAAGATCTTTAAAAGGAATCATTCCTCTAAATAGATGGGATAGCCATGAGTCGAAAGACTCTTTTGCCTTTCCTTCTAATCTAAAAATTTCATCCATTTTTTTATCTTTAGGATCTATTTGGAAAATATCTTTTGTGATTTTTGTAGACTCACCCTTAACAAGTCCATTTCTATCAAAAACTAAAAACCCCTGCTCAAGATTAAAAAGAAGAGTCTTAAAATCTTTATACTGACTTTCAATTTGATCTGTTTTCTTTAAAACTTCCTTTTCTAAATCTTTACCAAGTTTTTCAGCTGTTTTATAGGCTTTTGCAGAACTTTTTGCGATGATATAGCTTTGAATAAAAATAGTGAGTACTAATCCATAAGGTAATAAATAAGAAAGTCCAAAAAGCTTTGGAACAATATAAGAAATGGCCATCATATCATAAATCGTGGCACACAACATAACACTCAAGGCCCCTAAATAAGAAAAAGCATTCTCAATCCCCCTTAAACCGGCCAAAATTAATTTAACAATGAGAAAGGTTCCAAAACCAAAAACAAAAACTTGCGCCATCCGAAGAGTCTTACCAATAGATACTGGGTCAGAAAAAAGAATATAGACAATCATCCCTATATTTAGAATATAAAACGATAGACGGTAGGGTCTTCCAAATTGGTTCGGAAAACTTGATTGAAAAAATCCAAGTAAAGTAAGGATACTTGCGTAATTAGTTAAATGTTCAAGAGTTACGCTCCATGAAAATAACAAAATATTTGGTTGTTTGGAAAAATAAAAAACATAAAGATCTGAGCTAAAGGACCTCAAAAACATTGTCATACAGAAAAGTCCAAACCATAGTTTCGGCTTATCATTAGGCCTCAAAGAAAAAAGGATCAAGTGATAAAGCCCCATGATAAAAATGATTCCCATTAAAAAAAAGTCTCTCATAAGACGCCACTGAAAATCATTTCTTATCTTTTTTGTTAAGCCTAATTCAGGAATATTCCACATTCCTCCTTTTGGATAGTGAAAATTAGAAAGGTGAATAACGATTGTGAAGTCAGAATCGAATTCTCCAAGGTCAAAAACTCTAGGCTCCCACCAAGGAATAGATAAACCTTTTTTTGTTCCAGCAGCTCCTACATTCTCCCATAAACGAACCCCATTCTTATCCACAATATACAATTTGTAGGAACTGGAAAGACTTCTAATATAAAGAGAAAAAGAGCTTCCTTTTAAAATATCTTTTACCTTTAATGCATAGGTCGCTTTACCAAAAGGCCCAACATCTTTCCCCGTTTTTGGATCTTTAAAATGATGCCAATTACTACTAACGTTCATTAAGGATGGATTCTCGGGTATCTCATTTCTAAAAGAATCAGCAGGAACCCAATTATCCCAATAAAAAAACCACTTCCCTTTTAAAGATGCTGAGGTGTTACTATCAAAAGAAATTCGACCTGCATCTAAAACTCCATCTTTAATTAACAGTGAAGGTTTAGACTTTGCTTCAAAAATGAAAAGTAAACTGAGCAAAACCAAAAAAATTGGAAGGGTTAAACTCTGCTTAAACCTAGTGAGATGATCATTAATACCCATATTTTTTCTTTATTTAGGCCCCAAAAAATGTGGTTTTGACCACTCCCGTTATCGGAGAAAACCTCTCAACTTTTAGACCAAAAAAAGATTTTGGCTTCCTTTGCCCTATAGGCTTCTAATTTTAAATAATACTTATTTAATTATTTCTGAAAGTAGGATCGGAGCCTGAAAGAAAATAAATAAAATTTATTGCAAAGAGTTTTTCACCCAAAAAAGAAGAAAGCTTAAAAAGATGAGAACATCTTCCCTATTTAAGCTTTTTAAATTAAAAGAGATCTTCATTTAAACATTCAAAAAGCCTAGGAGAATTAAATTTGAACCCCTTCTCTTTCAAGAAATACTTTATTGCCTTTATTTTGAGTTCATTATCCTTACAAATCCCATCGATACTTGGATCAGAAACCGATCAATTTCTTGCTCTAGGTAAAGATATAAAGGACTCAAAACATATCATTAACAAAATCCTTAAACTTAAGCTTGAAAAAGCGGTTAAGAAAGCCAATTCAAAAAAAATGTCATGCTATAAATTAACTGAATTTTTTGGAAAAGAAGTGAGTTTTGGAAAGCCAATCCTTCTCGATGTTCCTCTTAGAAATAATCCGGGCATGGATCAGATACCAAGGTATAACTCTAACCGTGAGCTTTTTTACGAAGACTCTATTTTTTACGGTATAAGAAGATTCGACTTCGGGAATGGAGATAACCGCTATCTATCTCCTACTTTTAATGTTGCTGGAGTAAGACTTGGTGGTGATAAGATCTCACATATCACTTATATTGGTTTTACTTATTATAAAGCCTTCCACTTCTTTTTTGAGAGGTACAAAAAAGACCTTCCGATAACGGCTGCAAGGAAAAAGGCCATCGAAAAAGCGATTAATTTCGGTATTTTTCAAGAGCAGACTATTACAGGGTTAAACCTCTCTTCGGCAGGGACTTTTTCTTATGCTGATATGGAAGCCAACTACCAGGGGCTCAGACTTTTCTATGGAATTTGTGAGGGTAAGTATCCAAATTTAAAAAAAGAAGAAGGCAAATGGGTTATTAAAACCTATATTGATATAAGCTCATTCATTACACCTGAATTGGATGAAAGTTATAACCCTAACTATTTTCGACCAAGCTTCTGGAAGAAAATCAAACCAAATATGAAAAAATACTGTAATAGCGAGTCACTAGAAAAATTAAATAAAATTAAGAAGTCTTATGCAAAATTTAAGAAAAAATCATTCTCTTATCTTTATTTAGCAGAAAAAATTAGAAAAAAAGAGCTCAAAGATCCAAAACCATTCACTTTAGAAAGTATTTGCCAAAAGAAATAAAATAGAACTTTTGAATTTATTTAATTTGGGCCCTCCTTGTTATAACAAATAAGGAGAGCTCAAATAATCTTTGCTAAGGCTTTTTCTTTTTATCAAAATGATACTTTATACTAGAAAATGGCCCGCTATTAAAAAAATAAATTTCCCATAGGGCTTCTTTTCCAGTATTTTTTGTATGGTGTGTAGAATAGGTCGGAGGGTAGATAACACTCTCCACACCAACTGGCACATATTGACCATCTTTAATATGTGTTTCACCCTGCCCTCGTTCAAAAATAACTACTTGAGTTTGACGGTGATAATGGCTATCAACATCATAGCCAGGGTCTATTTTTGTGATACCTAAAATCATGGACTTATTTTCTATAAGAGTTTTCCATGCAAGAGGTGTAATCTTACCATCTTTAATTTTCCCATCCCAATTTTCCCAAGGGACATCTTTTGAAAAAATAACCCGAACATTATTTCCATCACGGTCACTGGCCTTTGTTAAAGAACCTCCATCATAATGCTTAATACTTTTAAGAGGTCCTTCGGGATAGAAAAAGTAAACTTGGGATACCTGGCTTCCCTTTTGAGAAAGCTCAGTAACACTTCCTTTCGGAATATAAACAGAATCACCCTTAACTAAAGTCTTTTTTGCACCTTTTACAAAAAGGTCTACCTTGCCTTTGTAAACGTAAAAGGCCTTATCATAATCATTGTAATGTTTTGGAACAATCTCTCCTTTTTTAAGAATATAAAGTCCATTAGTTAGGTCATCTTTATTAAACAACATTTTTATTGTGACACTCTTGCTCTTAAAAAAGAGCATTTTAGTCGACTTTACTTTCTTTCCATGAACTAACTCTACTGGTGTTTTTCTAGGCTTAATTTTTGTATCATCAACATCACTCATAATATTTTTTACCCAACCAAAAAACCCCACTATAATAAATATTTTTATTTCAGTAAAAGTAATCTTTTTCACCGCCCTCTCCCTATTTTTTCTTTTCCTGGGTATGTTAAAACAGTGTACGCTAGGCATGGTTTTTTTTCAGAACTCATAAATATTTCCGTGTATTTAAGAGGGGTTTGTGTAGAACTTTTCGCAGATTTGTTATATAAAAAATAGAACGTTTTCGTTCCTTTTAAAATAATCTAGGGTCAAACAATGGTTGAACAAGACCTTTCACAAGCTATAGTCTCCTCAATCCGAGAAAATGACTTTAATTGTTTTTCAAACCTTTTGGATTCGCTTGGACCCCTAAAAATAATTATGGCCCTTGATGACCTTGGTGATACAGTTATAGATGCTGTTTTTGGAGAAATAGATTTTATAAACGGCATTCCTCAAATTAATGAAAAATCCTTTATTAATAATTTTAATATTTCCCAAGACAGTATGCTATTTGGAGATACTCTAGATACATCGCCTAATTTATTGCTTTTTTTTGGTAAAATCTGGGAAAGGAAATTATTTTTAGAGTTCATCAGAATTCAAGAAAATACTGACCAATCAAAAATTTTGATCCCACCTGCTCTAGATGGTGTCTTAAACCCTGCTATCACTTCATACATAGAAGATGAAGGGGTTCAAAAGACTTCTATTTTTGCTAAACCAAAGTTCATAAATGATAATGGCAGTGTTTTTTTTACAGAAGCAGTTAAGATCATAATCGAAAAAGGTGAGATAGCTGCATTTTTTAACCTTTTTGACTTAATTTCAGACAAAAGAGATATTGCTAAGTCTCTTCGCAAAGATCCAACCTTCTGGGCAAGAATTTGGTGTTATGTTTCCTTCAACACAACAGAAGGTGAAGAAATCTTAGGTAAACTTATTTCAAGGTCCATTATACCTCGCTTAGACGATCAGCTTAAATATCACTCAGTCAACCTACCAAATGTTATAATTAAAAATATTGAGAAGGCACAGGAGCTTTTAAAAGAATGAACTTTACCTCTTTAAAAATTATTATACCTTCCTTCTATTAACTAAGGCTTAAGATGGTAGAAGTATTTTACTCTGATCATTATATATTTCCCTTACCGCATGGCCATAGGTTTCCGGTCGAAAAATATTCACTAATCAGGCAAGGTCTAGTTTCAAATAATATTGTAAATATTGATCACCTTAAACCTGCTGACAAAATAGATAAAAAAGACCTTTACCTCGCTCACTCCCCGCATTATGTTGAAGGTTTTTTAAAAGGTACTTTAGAGCCAAAAAAGCTAAAGAAAATAGGTATTACTTGGAGCCCCCAGTATGTTGATAGAGTTTTAGCCAGCATCGGTGGCTGTCTTCAAGCTTGTTATAGCTCGCTAGAATTTGGTTTTTCAGGACTTTTGGCCGGAGGAACTCATCATGCGGGCTTTGATGAAGGAGAAGGTTTTTGTGCTTTTAATGACTTTGCGATTTGTTGTTTAAAGCTAATCCACGATAAATTGGCGAAAAATATACTCATCATTGACTTAGATGTTCATCAGGGAAATGGAAACGCCAGTCTACTTAACGACAACCCTTACATTACTATTTTTTGTATTCACTCCAGAAAGAACTATCCGTTTAAAAAAATCCTCTCCCCCCATAGCATTTCTCTTGAAGAAAATACTGGGGACCAAGATTATCTGAATAGCCTGGAGCAGGGCCTAAGGCCTTTAAAAAATAAAAATTTTGACTTGATACTCTACCAAGCAGGTGTTGACGTTCTAAAGGAAGATTCTTTAGGGAATTTATCTCTAACAGCGCAAGGAATTATTGAAAGAGACAGATTTATATTTTCTTTTGCAAGAGAAAGAAATATTCCCTTGGCCCTCGTTTTAGGGGGAGGCTATTCAAAGCCAATATCTCATACCGTAAAAGCTCATATTAATACTTATAAAGTGGCCAAAAATATTTTTAATTTCTAATGAAGAATATCATAAACTAAAAAAATTTCTTTTTAACTGGTCCTGATTCATTAAAGATTTGGTGTTCGGATTTTTTTTAAGGTGAAATTTTATAAGAGGAAATTTTTCTTTAAGATGAGCTCGGTTGTTTTCCCAATTAAGAAAACCATCCTGGTCACCCTGAAAAACAATAATTTTTTTATTTATTGGCTTAAGTTTTAAAATATTTTCAACCCATACAAGCCTTCCTTTAGAAAGACCATGGCCTGGAAGACCCACAACCAAAACGCTAAATTTTTCATCTAGCAGAAAATCAATAAAATTGTTCATATAACCTCAATGATTAAAAAGGCCTTTTTTTTGGACTTAATTACTTTTCATTTTTTAGTTAGTTTTAGTTTAGAATTCAATACCTATAATTAAATGATTTTATTTTAAGTCAATCGTCGAATTTAACATAGCCCATAAAAGGCTACCCAATCCCAAAGCCCAAACTAATCCTTTGACCTATCTCTGAGTAAATAATAAAAGAAACTGCTAGAATAAAAATTAGAATAGCTGTTATTTCTAAAGGATTCAATTTTAATTCATATTTTTTTCCTGCCCTATCTTCGTTTTCATATCTGGATAATTTAGCGTCACTTTTTTTCCTTTCTTCATCCAGATTAAAGTCATTTTTCATAGTAGCGCCTGAATAAATTTTCTGTAATTCTTATTTAAATATAATGAATAATCATGACTAGACTTAATTAATCCTATTTTTTATTTTTTAATTTTTAAGTTTAATATAAAACCAATAATTTAAAATTGAAACCTTCAGATTAAACGCCGTTAAAATATTTATTAAGGATAAAAATAAAGAACACCGATACTAACCTATTCTTTAATTCTTTCAAACGGTATTTAATAAACTATAAACTTTAACTTATTTTTTTAATCTTGTTCTTCATTTTTCTTATAAGTAAAAAATTTAAAAAAAAGTGATTCTTAAGACCTTTTCCTTCACCAAAAGTTTGAGGGCTATATTTTTTTTAAATAAAATCGGATGTTGAAAACGATAAGAAGCTAGGAGTAATAACATTAATTTTTTTTCAATATTTGATTAGCTTTTTTTTAGTAGATTTACACTTTTTAAAACAGTTGCTAAATAATATTCTCTAGAAAAAAGAAAGCAATCATAAATATTCTCTTTTGCTTAAAAGGCTTAATAATAACAAATTTCATTGTAAAAGAAAGTTAAATAAGAGAACAAAGAAAACAGAGAAAAATAGAAGTTTCAAACCTACTTCAAGTCTGTAAACAGCGAAAAGCTTCTTAAAATTCAGAAAAATATTAGAAAGATCAAAGCGCTATAAACTTGAAAGTTGACCATTTCAACCTTATCTCCTAGATCGACTTCATTTTTTAAAACTAACCATAAACTGAATTTATTGACCTAAGGTTGATTCTCCTTATAATTTTTACCAAAACCTGCTTTTTCAAAGCCTTTAAGTATCACATTTTCTATAAATTTTTTTATGGAAACCTCTAGACAAAAAATACTTCCTCACTGGCAAGATATCTATAGTATCTTTATAACCTGCCTTTCCCTTTTCCTACTTATAGGACCCTTTTTTTTAGAACTTTCACTTCCTATATCTCTTTTCTGGATTTCTTTTTCATGTCTGGTTAATTTTATTGTGAACCTTATTGATCACAACCATATTCACGTTCCAACCTTTGGTTATAAGGGACTTAATACTCTTTTCGGCCTTTTACTGACCATAACTCGGGGAGCGAGTGAGCGTTTTACCTTTATCATCCATAACCTCAATCATCATCGATATGAAGGCAGCAAGGAAGACTGGTTTTGGCCTGGTAATGAAGGTGAAGGCCCAAAATCATTGAGGCCTTTTGTTTACGCGTTTAGAACCGGAAGGCGCTTTAAAAGAGAAGGTAAGGACCTTTTTAAAAAGATGGACCTACAATTTGGTAAAATAAAAAAGGCCGAAAACATACTCCTTATTACCTTTTTAGGAATGGGCTTTTTTTTAAGTTTTTCAAAAACATTATTTTTTGTCATCTTACCCTGGATTTTTGGAAATTATTTTATTGTCTTTACAAACCTACTTTTTCATAAAGACTGCGAGCCAACTTCAAAAATAAACTTGAGCAAAAATTATACTAATGCCATTGAAAACTTTCTTTTTTTAAATGGCGGTTATCATACCATCCACCATATGTATCCTCGGATCCATTGGAGCCAACTTCCAAAAATGCATGAAAAGTATATCGCCCCTTTTATTAAAAAAGAGCTTGTTTTAAATTCAATGATTATAGATACATATCAAAGATATTTTAAAAAGGACCTTTCAAAAGAAGGCCATTATGAATAAATACGATTATCTCAAACTAAAAGAAAAGACTAAAACCCTTAAAAATTCAAACCTTTTGGCTTTATGGTGGGTATTCAGAGCAACCCTTTTAACCATTACCTGGTTTTATTTCCTTTCTTCACATAGCTTCATTCTTAATCTTATAGGCACACTTTTAGGTGTGGCGGTTGTCTTTAATTGGGTCTCTATCTTACATGACTGCGGTCATGGGCACTTTTTCTCCAAAAACTGGATGAATACGTTAGTGGGCATTGTAGCATCGTGTGTTTCACTCCTTCCCTTCGAACAGTGGAGGACTATTCATAACCTTCATCATCGGTGGACAGGCTTTTTTGACAAAGACCCGACAGCTTCAGGACCCAACAAGAAAATGATTAAGGACACTCAAAAAAAAGTCGTTGATTTTGCCTGGAAATATTGGATTCCAATTTTTGTTATTAGTTTTTACATCAGAAGCTTTTGGAATCCTTTGTTTACACTTCAATTTGCTCCGACAAAAAAGAAAAAGGTGTTCCAACTTTTTTGTCTTTTATTTATGATCTCTCCTTATTTTGTTCTTTATTATTTTTTGGGCACGAGCTTTTTATTTCCTTTTTTAATAAGCACATTTTTCACTCTTTTTGTTTCTGACCCTTTTCTATTAAGTCAGCACACCTATTTTGAGCGAAAATATTATAAGCAGAATGAATTCAACTCGACCATTCCACCACGAAAACAGGATGAGTATACAAGAGAGCTTATCTTTCCTCCTTTGGTCTCTAATTTTGTTTTTATGAACTTTAACTATCATGTAATCCATCACTTTTTTCCATCTCTTCCGGCGTACCACTTATCAAATTTAGCAAAATGGACACCAAGGGTTCCCCATAGACATGCTTGGACGACCTGGGTCATACAAGCGAAGAAAATCCCAGGACATAAATTGCTTATGCATCATGGCCATATTAGCTCTTAAACTCCTCTCAATACCGTAAAAGTCACCAGTAGTTACCTTTTGCTACCAAAACCTTTGGCATGGTTTCTGCATACTACTTCCTCAAGATGCCGTTTAGGCCTCTAAAAAGTAAATCGAACAATTGAGGAGTACACAATGAAAAAAATGATCCATGTAACCCTAATGCTTCTTATGGCAGTTATGAGTTTTAAGGCGGACGCTAGGTTCTTACCAGTTCCTAAGAAAATTATTAAAAAAGAAGTTATTCGTAAGCTTTTCCCTTTAGACAGACACTTTTTCATTAAAGGACCAGACCTTATTGTCCAGACGATCCACCCATTTCAATTTATAAATGGAACTGGACAAACTGAAATTAAAGTTACCATTAAAAATATTGGTAACCTTAAAGCTGGTGCCAGTTATGTACGAATCATTGACCCTTCAACTTTTCAATCCACAGGAGCCCCCTATAATGATGTCTCCTATGTACCAGCACTGAATCCAGGTCAAAGTTTTCAAGCGACTCTTCACTTACCTTATTGGATTTTTAATCCAGATGCTGCTTTAAATGTGGAAGCAGATTATAAAAACACTGTAAAAGAAAAGAATGAAAACAATAACACCAAGTCATTTTTTAGATTGGGTTAATTGAGTGGCCTTCCCTTAGAGGGGTCATCAGACAGCATTATTAACCCAATTTAATAAAATTGGCCTCCATTGATGGGGGCCTTTTCCGTTTTACCGACAACCCCCTGAATTTCTCGGCTCAACTCAATGACTTTAATTGACCCTACAATCTAAAAAGAAGGTCTTCAGCAGTTCAAAAAGGCTTTTTTTTAGTCTATTTCTTGTTTGGAATAGCTTCAATTTCAACATTATAGAAAGGCCCAGTTTGAAATTCTTACCAAAGTGATGCAAAAAAGGCCCTTTTGGTGTAAGAAGAACGACCATAGTTTTATATTTTTCATAAAAAATCATCACAATGTTCTGAAGGAGTTGCCGGTGTTTTTTGAAGGATCTGAAAAAAAATTAGAAATCGTTGTTAAATTATCCGCAGGGGACTCACTGCGAAATATAAAACAACCCTTTTGGAACGAAGTTGTTAGTGCTTCCGGGGCCCAAATTTTATCCTCTATCCACAATAGTTGTCTAAGTGCTTACCTGCTTAGTGAATCTAGCCTTTTTGTATGGGATGATAGAATCGTGATGATAACCTGTGGTGAAACAAAGCTTATCCAAGCGGTTCACACTTTCTTAAAGAGGTTTCCGAAGGAAGATATTCTTTCTCTTATTTTTCAAAGAAAAAATGAATACTGCTCCCACCTCCAAAAAACAAACTTCTTTTCTGATATCGAATCTCTTAAAAGTGTTTTTAGTGGTAAATCATTTCGTTTTGGTAATACTGACGGCCACCACAACTTTCTCTATCACCTAAATAAAGAGTTTGCGCCTTCTCCAAGTGACTATACCCATGAACTTCTTATGTACCACCTAGGTAGTGATGCCAAGTCTATCTTTTGCCAAGAGGGTCAGCAAACAAGTAATATTAGAGAGTTTTTGAAACTGAATAAATATTTTAGTGACTGGAAAATCGACGATTTCGTATTTAAGCCTTATGGCTACTCTTTAAATGCTATTAAAGGTCATCAATATTTTACGATACATGTCACTCCTCAAGAAGAGGGATCGTATGCGAGCTTTGAAACAAACCTTCCCCTTTGGGGAGAGCATAAAAATTATGGCGTTCAAATACTACAAGCTTTCTCACCGGAAAGTTTTGATCTGGTCTCTTTTAATGATTTTATTCCAGAAAGACCTTTTCAGAATAGTAATTACCCAGTGAAGTGCGTTAAAGAAAAGCTTAACTGTGGGTATGAAGTCCAATTTAGACAGTTTATTAAAAAAGATACGGCTGAAGAGAGTGCAGTTTTAATCTCTTAAGCGACAAGTAAAGTATATATTTAGGAGCAAGATATATGAAATCTAACCTTTGGATTGAAGAGAAACACGGCGACTTTTTAGGAATGAATTATAAAGTTGAAAAAGTGCTCTTTTCTGGAAAAAGCAAATTTCAAAGTGTTGATGTCGTTCAAACAAAAGGCCATGGAAAAATGCTTCTGAATGATGGCCTCGTCATGGTCACAGAAAGAGATGAATTCATTTATCATGATATGATTGCCCACGTTCCTCTTTTTGTACATCCAGACCCTCAAAATGTGCTCGTTATTGGCGGAGGTGATGGAGGTACGGCCAGGGAAGTCTTGAGACACCCTGGAGTCAAAAAATGTACAATGGTTGAAATTGATGAAATGGTTGTAGAGGCTTGCCGAAAATTTATACCACAAACATCTAAAGATTTGGACCACCCGAAGATGAACCTTATCATTGGGGATGGCCTGGAATTCGTAAAGAAGACAAAAGAAAAATTTGACCTTATTCTAGTCGATTCAACAGACCCCATTGGACCGGCCCAGCCGCTTTTTGGAAAAGATTTTTATAAAGACATATTTAATTGCTTAACAGATGATGGAATAGTTGTTAGTCAGGGAGAAAGTGGATTCTACGAAGTTGAGATGCAAAAAAAACTTATGAGTATCTTAAACGGACTTTTTCCCGTTTCTCTTCTTTATAATTTTTCAAACCTCACTTACCCAGGTGGACTTTGGAGTTTTACTTTTGCTTCTAAAGGCCTTCACCCTCTAAATGACTTTAAAGAGGAGAGAGTTAAAGAAAGTGGACTTAAGTTTAACTATTACAATAAGGATATTCATAAAGCCGCATTTTCTTTACCTACGTTCATGAAAAATAATTTGAGTCTTTTCTTAAAAGGATAAAAAGACATCAATCGAATATGAGAGTTAAGGGTTACAAAGTAGGAATCCTTAACCTCTCTTTTAAAACAATCCAATTAAAAGTTCTTTTTGTTATTATTATGTCTATATAATTTTTTTATATATAAATTCTGACTAAAACTGTTAAAAAAGGCAGGTTTGACATGAAAAAAAAAGTTATTTTAATCATTGATGATGAAGAGAAAATTCTTAATATTCTTGAGGAAGGTCTTGAGTTAAAAGACCTTTATGAAATTGAAGTTAGTCAAACCTCTTCTGAGTTTATGGACTTAGTTGGTCAGATAAAATACGATGTGCTCCTTCTAGACCACAAAATGCCAGGTAAAACAGGGGGTTCTCTTGCAAAAGAGATTAGGGAAAAAGATGGACCTAACCAGCAGACCCCTATTATTTTCATCTCAGGTTTTCTAAAAGAAGTTCAAAAAGAAGTTGGACAAATAAAAGACATCTACTTTCTACAAAAACCTATTATACTCAAATCTATTACAGACCTTATTGAAAAGATAAGCTGACAAAAATCATGGTAAAATAAATATTATGAATCTTATTGGAGATATTGCAGGAAACTTCAAGACACTTTTGGCACTTCTAAAAAAGATGCCAGATGATGAGCCTATAGGCTTAGGTGACCTTAATGACAGAGGCCCAAGATCTAGGGAAGTATTCGATTTCTTTATGAAAAATGGCAGAAGTTTACTTGGAAACCATGAGCATATGATGCTCAACCACCTAATAAAAAGTAATTACTATAGAGAAGGTACTTGGTTTGATGCTTGGGGATCAGAAACACTAAAAAGCTTTCATGATATAAAAAACATGGACCCTTATGTTGATTGGTTAAAAGACCTTCCTCTTTTTATTGAAACAAATGAGCTAATCCTGACTCATGCTCCAATTGCAGGAATCCTTAAAACATTTGATGATGGCCTCAATCTCGGAAACAATTATTACTCAGAGGAAACTTTTACCTCCTTTATTTGGAACTATTACCATCCACCAAAAAGGAAAGAAAAATATCAAATATGCGGACACCTGAACCAAATAAGACCCCGTTTTTTTGAGGATGACAATGGTGACTTTGGTATTTGCGTAGACACATCTCCCTCTAAGTTGCTTACAGGGATCCATTGGCCTAGTAAAAAGATTTATCAACAAGAGTACATAGACTAATTTTTTTTAATCAAACTTAAAAGAAAGCTTTAATTTTGTTCTATAAGCTGAGAGTTTTCCATCTTCTATCTTTATATCCTGATCCATAACCTCGGCAATTCTTAAATTTCTTAAAGATTCGCTTGCCCTTTCTATGGCCTTTTTAGCAGCATCCTCCCAAGATACAGGACTGGATCCAACAACTTCAATAACTTTATAAATACTATCAGACATTATCAACTCCTTCCTTATATTAAAGGGATTTTAATTTTTACTTGTTCATTTTAAAAAAGGAATTTCAATTCTAAAGGTTGTTCCCTTTTGAAAAGTTGAGTCAACCCTAATTGTACCGCCTAAGTTTTCAACTTCATGCATAACAGAATCCAATCCAACTCCCATCCCTGAAATATGGCTAATTTCTTTTTTAGTTGAAAACCCTGGCATAAAAATTTTCTGTAAGATTTCATCATTTGTACATTTTTCCAAATCTATATCTTTGGCAACTTCGCTATCCATTATTTTTGATTTAAGGGCCTCTATATCTATTCCTGCCCCATCATCAGAAATTAAAAGAACAAGACCTTTTTCTCCTTCTTTTTTCTCATCTCCATCTTTACACCGAATCTCTATTAAACCTGCTTCTTTTTTGCCCACTTCCTTACGATAGACTTTTTCTTCTATTCCATGATCGAGAGCATTTCTCAAAATATGAATTAATGTTGAAAAGAAATGAGAGTATGTTTTCATATTAAAAGTTCTATCTGTAGGATAAACTTTTATTTCAATTTCTTTATTTAAATCAAAGGCCATATTTTTTAACATTTGATCGTGACCTTCAAAAAAATAATGAATATCACGATGAAAATAATCTCTTTCAAAGTCACTTATAACACTTTTCTCTTCCCTTATTTTACTTTTAAAATATTGATATACTTCTTGAATTTCTATTCTCTTGGAAGACTTTTTATCATCTGAGTTATTTATCAAATCTAAGAAAGTTTGAATCGAAAAAAATGATTTTGAAAATGATCCACTTATTTTTTGGAGGAATTCAATAATTTTTAAAACCTCTTCTTCTTTAAAATTTTGGGTTTCTTCTCGAATTTTAAAAATTATGTTTTCAACTTCTATACAAAGTTTCTTTATTTCGCTTAATGAGTAACGAAGTGCCTCAGCTTTTAAAGTATGTATTTGCCTGAAAAGATGGTTAAAATATTCTAGTAATTTCTTTTCATCTGGTTTTTTGACTTTCCATTCTTTATTATTTTCTTTCAATTCTTCCAAACAATTTTGAATCAACTCTGATTGATCTTCAATAAAGTCCAAAAAGCTAAAGGGGTCTTGAAGAACAGAAAGCATCATACTAACATAGCTTTTTTCGTTTTCAGCAATCTCTTCAAGTTTTTTTTGCTCGGTTTTATCTTTTATCGTACAAATCATTTGAATTAACTTTTTCTTTCTGGTTTCCTTAATTTCCTGAAATATTGGCGTGAAATTAAGGCCATAAAAGTTTTTTCCCTTGCTAAAACCTTTTGGTGCTAAAGGCATAAGATCTTTGATAAGAAGTTTTGAATTCCAAACTTTTTTATACCATTTTTTAAATAAATCCCTGTCACTTGTACTCAAAGGGATAAAATCCTCGACTTTTTCTCCATTTGGATTTTTTCCTATAAAAGATTCTACGGATTTCGAATAGCCTTCCTGAATTTTTCCATTTTTATCAAAAATAAAAAAACCTTCCTCAAGGTTATCTATCAAAGTAGACAAAATAGCTTTTTGTTTTAAAATAACATCCTTACTTCTTTTAATCTCTAATTGAGTCCTCACTCTTTGAAGTAATTCTATAGAGTTAAATGGTTTGGATACAAAATCAACGGCTCCAAGACTTAAACCTTTTACAATATCATCAATTTCATTTTTGGCACTTAGAAAAATAATAGGTATATCTTTTTTGTCAGGATCCTCTTTTATTTTTTCGCATGCTTCATAACCATTCATAGTTGGCATCATAATATCAAGAAGAATTAAGTCAGGTTTAACCGTTTCCAGCATTTTCAAACAATCTGTGCCATCCTCAGCCACAGTTACATGATACCCTTTTTCCATAAGGATAGTTCCTAAAACCTGAATATTCTTAGGTGTATCATCACAAATTAGAATTAGGGGTATATCTTCTTTTTTATCCATGGCCAAATTTTTCGACAAATTCATTTTTAACTCAATGTATTTGTAATTAAATGGATTTTTTTTCCCTTTTGTAAGAACGATACCGTTTCATTTTCAAATTAATTTTAAAACCGATAATATTTTATGGTATGTTTTAAAAATAAAAATCTCAGCTCTCATCTTTTGAAGAATATCTTTCTTCTATACTGGCTTTTTGCCTTTCTCATTACCTTAATCCAAATTTTTTTTGAATTTCAACATGAAAAAAAAGTTATCGTTAAAGAAATGAAAGAAATCGTTAATTTTTTAGGGCCGGATATATCTGAAAAGTTACACATAAACAAACATAAAGGCTATAAATACATCCTCGAAAATTTCTCATCCTTTTCCAGTTTTAGAAAGATCACATTAGATGATTTAGAGGATAAACCTGTTATCGTTCTTAAGAAAAAAGAAACTCGAAATATACTTTTCTTGAACAAAATTGAATTTTCGTACAAATCTGCTTTAATTTACAAAAAAGGTGAAAAGTTTTTTTCAATGGGCACCATAACTTTGGGTTCTCATTGGGGTAAAATTTATAATAGAATTGAAGGGAGTTTATTCATTTTAATTCTAAATGCACTCATAAAGACAATTCTTCTTTACATCATCATGCGCTTTTTTCTTAAAAGAGAATTGGAAAAACCAATTGATGGACTGATTTATGAAATAAAAAATATTAATTATGAAAATCTTACGCCTCTTCAAGCGGAAATTCCGAGAAAAAACGAGCTACAACTTTTAAAGGTTCAATTTAATTCTCTTCTTTTAAAATTACATGAAAATAAATCTACACTTGTCAGTCAATCTAAAGAAATAAGAACAAGAAATAACGAATTAATTAACTCAAAGCATGAGTTAGAGAAAAGGATTGAGGCAAAAGAAGAAAGAATTAAACAAAATATAAACCTCTTGAAAGAGGAAGTCAGGTCTCATAAGAAAACTGAAGAAAAATTAATTCTTGCAAATCAACACAAGAGTGAATTTTTAGCAAACATGAGCCATGAAATAAGAACCCCTATGAATGCAATTTTAGGTTTTTCTGAAATCGTTCATAAACATCTAAAAGACAAAACTCTTAAAGAACATATGGACTCTATCAATACAAGTGGTAAGGCATTGCTAAATATTATAAATGATATTTTAGACCTTTCAAAAGTTGAGGCCGGTAAATTCCATCTCGAATATTCAGCTTGTAATACAAACAACCTCTTGAGAGACATCAATTCTATTTTTAAAAACCAGATTGAAAATAAAGGTCTAGATTTTGAAATAGAAATAGAAAAGGATTTTCCCCCTGTTATTATTATTGACGAAATGAGGGTCAGACAAATTCTTTTCAACCTTCTCTCAAATGCTCTAAAATTTACTTTCAAAGGTGGAATAAAGTTAATTGCTTCATTTAAATGGCCAAATAAAAAGGCAAATAAAGTATCACTTGATTTTTCAGTTGAAGATAGCGGTATAGGAATTCCAAGGGATCAAATTCCTAAAATTTTTGAAGCTTTTAATCAAAGGTCTCGCCAAAAATACTCTAAGTTTGGTGGTACTGGGCTTGGTCTTACCATCAGTCAACAGCTATCTTCACTTATGGGAGGTGAGCTTCGAGCGGAAAGTGTTTTAGATAAAGGAAGCACCTTTCACTTGACATTAAAAGAAGTTGAAGTTGGTTCCAGCGCAAATTATGATGATAGAAGCGACCCGCTCAGAAAGCCTGTATATCATTTTGAAAAGGCGACTATCTTAATCGTCGATGATGTAAAAACAGACCGAGACCTCCTCCATACATTTTTAGAGTCACATAATTTTGACCTTATCATGGCCGAAAATGGAGATGAGGCGATAAAAATCACAAAAAAATATAAAGTTGATATCATATTACTTGATATTATTATGCCTATTATGGATGGATTAACTGCAACAAAGTTTTGGAAAAAAGAAGAAGAGTTTCAAAACATTCCAATTGTCGCAATTACTGCATCTGCAATGAAAGAAGACTTCGATCGCATTATCAATATCTGTGATAGTTATCTCAAAAAGCCTGTTCAGGAAAATGAGGTTATTCAAGAAATTTCAAAGTACCTCCCTTATAAAATTATTAACCTTGATGAACAAACTGATGAATTGTCAGAGGTTACCAAAAATTGGAGTGACAAAGAAGACTTTAAAGGCAAAAGCATTGTTGACAAAGATATCCTTATCCAAATTTTTAAAGAAGTACTTCTTTCTGATTGGAAAAAGTTAAAACGTCCTTTCATAATTAATCAAGTTATTGAATTTTCTCAAGCTGCAAAAAAAGTTGCGGAAAGACATCATTTTCACGACCTTTTAACCTGGTCTATTAATTTAAAAAAAGAAGCTTCTCTTTTCAAAATGCAAGACATCGAAAAAGACTTAAAAACCTTCCCTGAACTGCTGAAAAAAGTGGACGATAATCAAAATAGTTAAAAAGGCAATTTAGTGATAAATTAATTTGCCTTTACCAGTTTTATTTTTCTCAACATGACCTAGAAACCAAAATGTTTCATTCCATGAAGAAAAAATTTCTTTAAGGTTATGACCAGGTTTTACGACCATCATCATTCCAATTCCTCTATTAAAGACCTCTAAAAAATTAACTAGAGGTATCTTAAGCCTCTGATCAACAACAGAAAAAATTGAGGGAAGATCACTTAGAGAAGGCATGTCGGTTATATGATAATCAAAATTTCCGTTAATCCTTAGGAGGTTAGTCCAACCTCCACCAGTTATATGGGCCAAACCTTTAACTGGTCGGCCTGGTAGATTAAGGCAATCTTTAATAAATGGCCAATAAAGGCGGGTTGGGTTTAGAAGCATTTGACAGAGCTCTTTTTCATCCGGTCTTACTACTTTTCTTAAGAGAGAGTACCCGTTTGAGTGAAAACCGCTAGATGAAATCCCAATAATTTCATCTCCCTCCTCTATGTTTTTCCCATCTAATACATCATCTTTATGGACCTCTCCGACCGCAAAACCTGCTAAATCGTAGTCACCATCTCTATATAAACCGGGCATTTCAGCAGTTTCGCCACCAATAAGGGCCATCTCAGATGCCTGACAACCCTCGATAATACCTGAAACAACTTCTTCACTTACATCCACATCAAGGCTACCGGTCGCTAAATAATCCATGAAAAAAAGAGGCCTGGATCCTGAACAAATAATATCATTTGCACACATTGCTACAAGGTCAATTCCTATCGTAGAGTGATTATTTAGGAGCTTCGCCAACTCCAACTTCGTGCCCACACCGTCAGTACCAGCAGAAAGGTATTTGTCTTTGCCCATTTCATATAAACTGCAAAAACCTCCAACACCTTCCACAACTCTAGGGCCATATGTTCTTGCCACTTTCTTCTTAATTCGTGAAATAAATCGTTCAGCTTTTTGGTTATCGACACCAGCTTCTTTATAGGTTTTTGGGTAAAAACTTTCCAATTTTGACTCCCTTCCTTATCAGATTACACAATCAAATTGCATCATATTAATGACGGAAATGCCTCTTGCCTGTCATGACCATCGCTATTCCATGTTCATTGGCCGCCTCAATAACCTCATTATCTTTTATGCTTCCACCTGGTTGAACGATGAACTTTACTCCCTGCCGAAAAGCTTCATCAATGCTGTCTCTAAAAGGGAAAAAGGCATCGGAAATCAAAATTCCTTCACTTAAGTCTTGAAGCCCATTCTCCTTAATTTTTTGAAATGTCTCCTTTAAAGAAAGAAAACGGTTGGGATTCCCCATACCAGCGCCGATAGTTGCTAGACCTTCTTTTTTTTGAAGGACAAAGCTTATTGCATTTGATTTCAAATGCTTTGTGGCGACTATCCCAAAGGAGATGAGGTTATTTTGCTCTTCTTTCATCCTCTTTTCGGTCACCGTTTTAAAATCACCCTTTGTTTCAAAGACTTGATCATGATCCTGAACTAGCCATCCACCAAAAACCGAACGGACACTGGGCATAGGATCCGTGTATTCGAGGTCTTGAATGAGAAGCCTCATGTTTTTCTTATTTCTTAAAACTTCCAAAGCCTTTTCTGAAAAGCTTGGAGCAACAATTAACTCAACAAACTTTTTAGACAAAAAAATTGCCACATCTTCATCAACTTCATAATCAACACCTATAACAGAACCAAAAGCTGAAATAGGGTCCGATTTAAATGACATTTTTATGCTTTCTATTTTGGAGGAAGCGGTTGCAAGACCGCAAGGGTTGGAGTGCTTCACTACCACACTGGAGTAAGAAAACCGTCTTTCAAATTTAGAATCCAATGAGAGTTTATTTAGGTCCTTTACAACTGACCAAGCGGCATCTGTATCGAGGATATTGTTATAGGATAGTTCTTTTCCTTGCAAAAGCTTCGCCTCAGAAAGGCCGTTATTTCTAGCAGGATAAAGCCATGCTTTTTGGTGTGGGTTTTCACCATAACGTAACACTTTCGCATGCTTAGGAGATAAGCACATTGTTTTCGTTTCCTCTCCCCATCTATTTTCTAACTCATTTGCAATCAACCCTTCATAAGAAGCACTCAACCTAAAAGCATCCAACGCCCACTTCTTTCTAAGAGTTAATGAAACTTGCGGTTTTTCCGAAGAAAGAACTTCTGTAAATTCAGCATATTGAGACGGAGAACTGCACACAAGAACATGCTCGTAATTCTTTGCAGCCGCCCTAATCATTGTTGGACCACCAATATCAATATTCTCTATAAGGCTTGATAAATTACTTCCTTTTGAAGCTTCTTCGAAGGGATACAAATTACAAATAACACAGTCGATTGGCTTGATTCCCAACTCCAAAGCCTTGGCAACATCTTTGGGATTATCCCTTCTATAAAGGAGTGAGCTTGAGACCTGAAAGCTCAAACTTTTCATCCTTCCATCAAAAGCCTCAGGGTTCCCAGTTATTTCCTGAAGAGGGGTGACCTTTAAGCCTAAAGATTTAATATATCTAGCGGTTCCTCCAGAAGCTATCAACTCGACACCTTTTTCTGCTAACTTTTTTACCAAAGGCCCTAATTCGCTTTTATCGGAAACTGAGATGAGTGATCTTTTTAAAAAAAGATTTTTTCGATCGATTTCATTTACTTCACGATTCATAAATTAGCTCCTTTTAAGATGACCTACAATATTATCAAATATTTTCTGACCCCAAGCCTTTTGGTCTGGGTCTTTACACCTGTTTTTATAATGAATTCTATGTGTCGCCTCAAAAAGAGAAGCTTCAGGATGAGGCATAAGTCCAAAAATAAGCCCCTTCGGATCACATAAACCAGCTATACTTTCATGCTGAAACTTGGCAAGTGGTCTTAATTGATCAGAATACTGGAGAGGTATTTGGCCATTTTTTAAAAGTTTATTATAAATTTTATCCTCAGAACCTTTTTTAAGCGTTATCCGACCTTCTCTATTTCGCAAGGGCAGTTCAAATTCACAAGATTCACCTCCTTCAAAAATACCTTCTGTCCAATGACAAACACTCTTAGAAGGAGGTGCTTTAAGCTTAACCCAATAATTTTGAAAGGTTCCCTCTCTATTAGGGGCCAAGCCCACTTCCCTTTTTTCTCCTGGGAAAGGAAGAAGCCCCAATTTCAATAACGTTTGAAAGCCATTACAAATTCCAATTATAGGGCTTTCCTTTTCAACAAAAAGGTTTAGTTCGTCTTTAAGACCCCGCTTACATTTAAGTGCCAAGACCTGGCCGCTTCCCAAGTCATCTCCAAAACTAAAGCCTCCTGGAAAGGCCAACCCTTGGTAATCTCTAAGCAATTTCGGTCTATCCAAAAGTTCGTTTATATGGATAATGGTTGTTTTTGCCTTGGCTTTTTCAAAGCCAAGTTTGGTCTCTTGTTCACAGTTAATACCATCACCTGCTAAAACAAGAAAATGAGGTTTCTTTTTATAATTAATCAAAGGATTCACGACTTAGACTCCCTTTTTATAGGCCTCAATCATCTTATCTAAATGTTGATTTAAAACGACTTTATGTCCATTTTTGAAAATTACCTGGGGTAAGGAGCTTACTGTTCCAAGTTTAGAATGAGGTAATTCCTTGAATACACTTAAGAACTCTTTTTCGTTTTCCTTTGCAATGCTAACCACAAACCGCCCAGGACCCTCACCAAAGAGCTTCCCAATCAAGTTGCTTAGGCCAAGCCATTCCACCTCATCCAGGGTAAAACCTAAACGGCCACCAATGGCAGACTCAACGAGGGCCACGGCAAGCCCTCCTTCCGAAATATCATGACAAGATTCAATTAAGCCTCTACCTAAAGCTTTGTAAATAGCACGGTATAAAACTTTATTTTTTATAAGGTTTATAGATGGCAGTTTTTCCATTTTTTTCTGAGCTTCTTGATCCTCAAAGATAAAGAAGTCCGAGACTTCACTTCCCGCCAATCCTTGTCCATGATCTCCAAGCAAATAAATAAGATCACCTTGGTTTTTAAAATCACTTGTCACTGTATGCTCTAAAGTTGATTTTGAAAAAGCAGTTACTAAGAGTGTTGGTAATACACTAATTTTTAAAGGTTCACCTGAAGCATTAAGACCTCTAAAATCATTTTTCATGCTGTCTTTACCGCTTACCAATGGAGTGCCATAAGTAACTGTGATGTCATAAAGTCCATGTGAAGCCCTTACAAGGTCACCGCACCTGAAAAGACCTTCTTGGTTTTTCTCTGATACAACCGGGTCAGGCCAACAAAAATTATCTAATAATGCACATTGATCAATATTCCCACCATGGGCCACCACATTTCTAACGGCTTCATCGACTGCATATTGGGCCATCACATAAGGGTCCCAAAGACTTAACTTAGGTGCAAGACCGCAACCTATCTGAATAACTGAGCTTTCCTCGCCGCCATGCGGATAAAGCCATAAAGAGGAACTATCACTAGGGCCGTCTCCTTTTTTTCCAACAAAAGGTTTAATATGACTGGCGCCAAGCACTTCATGATCATACTGCCTAACCCACTTTTCTTTCGAAACAATATTAGGAGAAGAAAGAAGCTTAAGAAGAATATCCTCGACTTTTTCCTCTTCAAAAAATTGTTTCTGACTAGCCTCATTAGGGTCTTTCCACCACTCATTTCTTTTTCTTGGGCCCTTCCATAAGGCCTCTAATTTCATTGGGGGTAGTAAGTCATGTATAAGTCGGAGGTCTAAAAAAGCAACACGCTCTTTTAAATGAAAAACTTCCAAAGCCCCTTTATCATGAAAGTAACCAATATCTGTTACGGATACCCCATATTTTTTTCCCAAATCCTTGAAAGCAAGGGATTTAGAAGGGGGTACAGCAAAAGTCATTCTTTCCTGACTTTCGGAAATCATCAGTTCCCAAGCTTTAAGTCCTTCGTATTTCACAGGGCACTTTGATAAATCCAAAGTCGCCCCACCAGTGAATTCAGCCATTTCACCAACACTAGAACTCAAACCTCCAGCTCCATTATCCGTAAGTGATGAGTAAAGACCTAAGTCTCTAGCTTTTAAAAGAAAATCGGTTACTCTTTTTTGGGTAAGAGGGTCTCCAATTTGAACAGCGCTTGTTGGGGAGCTCTCGTTTAACTCAAGAGAACTAAAAGTGGCTCCATGAAGACCATCTTTACCAATTGCACCTCCAACCATAAAAATTCTATCGCCAACTTGGGTTTCTTTAAGTGAAGTATCCCTTCCATCAGCTAAAACCTTTGGCAAAACACCAACTGTTCCACAAAAAACAAGGGGTTTACCAGCGTAATCCCTGTCAAAGTGTATGGCCCCGTTAACTGTGGGAATTCCACTTTTATTACCGCCATCCATGACACCTTTGTGGACACCTTTTAGAATTGACCTTGGATGAAGCAGACCTTTAGGCGCCTTCTTTTTTTCAGATGAACTTAGCGAATGCGGAAGTCCAAGACAAAAAACATTTGTATTTCCGATGGGCCTAGACCCTAAGCCTGCACCTAAAATGTCACGGTTGACTCCGAGGATACCTGTTAAAGCTCCTCCATAAGGGTCCAAAGCTGATGGCGAATTATGAGTCTCAACTTTAAAGCAAAGGTCTACCTTATTTTCAAAGCTTACGATTCCAGCATTATCCTTAAAAACCGATTTTGCCCATGTAATTCCCCTTTCCTCTATGATATCTTTGGTACTCTTTTGGATAAAACTTTGATAAACACCTTCAATTTTTTGGTTTCCAAGCTTCTTGAAAGGGTGTTCAGAGTTAGAATCTTCATAACTACTTAAATCTTCTTTATATTTTATAGTGGCCTTAAAGATTTTGTGCTTACAATGTTCACTCCAACTTTGCGCCAATATTTCTAGCTCCACATCTGTTGGGTTTTTTGGTAATCCCTGGGCCTTGCGTTCTTCAAAAACGTCTTTTTTATTAAAATAATCTTTCAAAAAACTCATTTCATTAACGTTTAAGGCCAAGCACCTCTCTTCGCTTAACTTAACCAGTTCCTCTAAGGGTCTGTCTAAAGAAATAACCTCGACTTCTGAATTTAGGTCTTCAAAATTGACTTCATCAATTTTTTCAATATGTTGGAATCTGCTTCTTTTTTTAAAGTCTTCATAGGAAAAAAGCTCAGCCTTTTGAATTA